>NZ_JAMOYX010000043.1:0-27347 GCF_023669465.1 Dorea sp. MB18-49 | reverse complement strand
AAGTGTTTATTATATAGAGGACAAAATAAGACAGCAAAGGAAGTGGTGCTGTTGCATCGGAAAAATGACACAAAATTAGTGATGTCCATTCGGGAAAAGAATTGAAGGGGATTCTTTTCCCCATTTGTCGTGTTACGAAAGACTGAGGGTAAGAAAATATGCTAGAACTTGCAATCTGTGATGATGACATCATCCTATGTAATTGGTTAGAACAGAAGCTGCTCCATTATGGGAAAGCGAATGACTGTCAGATATCTATAGAAATATACTATTCTGCGGAGCAGCTTCTTAACAGGCTGGAAGAAGAATCCTACGATATGTTATTCCTTGATATTTGTCTGGAACATGAGAATGGAATTGATATCGGAACGGAGATACGAAAGAAAAATTATGGAAAAGAACTGCGGATTACCTATATTTCAACATATCAGGAATATGCTATGAAATTATTCCGTATTCATCCATTTGATTTTCTTGTAAAGCCAATCCGAGAGGAAGAACTTTTCCGGGTGATAGGTAAATTACGGGAACTGTTAAAAGAACGGAAGAAAATATTTGAATATACGGATACAAAAGGAATCCACAAGATTTCTTATGACAAGATCCTGTATTTTTATAGTCTGGGAAAAAGAGTACATATCGTGACATCGGAAAAAGAATATGAATATCGAGGAAAATTAAAGGATGTAGCGGATGTAACAGAAGAATATTTCTTACTGATTCACAAGTCCTATCTCATCAATATGGAACACGTGGAGCATTACGAATATGACAACGTGGTTATGAAAGACAAGACACGTCTCAGTATCAGTAAAGCAAATCGCAAGAAGGTCAGGGAAAGACTATTACAAACGGAGAAGAAAAGATTATGAATATCCATTTGATCACTTATCTGACAAGTAAATTATTCTGGATTTATACTGTGTTCCGTTACAATACCATCCTGTATCCAAAAAATGAGGATACACAAAAGCTATTTGCATATTTTTGTGCATATCTGCTTTCATGCTGGGGAAGCATGCAGTGGGGAACGATGTACGGAGATCTGATCTTTGAGCTGATAGCTCTGTTAATTATAACAGTGGCATATCAGGCAGACTGGCAACATCATGTCTGGAATACACTTATGGTATATATTATGGGAATTTTATGTGATGGGATTCCAATCGTGTTCTTTCAACGGTATGCGGTAGCAAGAAATCCGGTGCATCATCACATGGGACCGGGAACTATTGTAATGGGAAATTTTATATTCTTTTTACTGGAAGTCATTATTGAAAGAAAAGTAGGTGTAAAGAGAAGTTATTATATAAAGAACCGTCATTGGCTTGCTATGCTTTCTGTCCCGGTGATCAGCATTATAGTCTGTATCAGGATATTGCTGCCAGACAGAAGAGGTGTGCGGTCTACGATTGTATTATTCTTACTGTTTATCAATGTGTTTATTTTCTATCTGCACGATGAGGTTCAGAAAAGTTATATTGAAACAGCAAAACAGGAAGAGATGAAAATTCAGATGAGCCAGTATGCAAAAGAACTGGAGATGATGATGAAATCACAGGACAGGCTGAATAAGATACATCATGATTACAAGCACCATCTTACAACAATAGGGGCAATGGCAAAAACGGGAGGAAATGAAGAGATTCTATCGTATCTGAAACAAATGGAGAATATAGCCGGAACAGCCTTATGTCATCATTTATATACAGAAAACCGTAATATGAATAATCTGCTGAATTATATTTTGGAAGATTCGAAATCAGTAATTGAAAATCCGGAGATTTCTGTAGAAATACCGAATCATATAGGGGAAGAATTATTTGATATAAGTATAATAGTGGGAAATCTTATGGATAATGCTATTCGTGGGACAGCAGCTTCAGATGAAAGGAGATTATCGTTTCAGATGTATTATGGAAAAGGAATCATGAATATCCAGATTGAGAATAGCATAAAAGATACACCAAAAGTGCGGAATGGAATTTATCTGACAACGAAAAGCAGGAAAGAAGGACATGGAATAGGATTACAAAATGTGAAACTCGTAGTAGAAAAATATCATGGTCAGATGGAGATCTGCCATACGGAGAAATCCTTTCAAGTGAAAATATTATTATATATGAAATTAGATGAAAAATAGTAAGGCGATGGTGTCTTACTATTTTTTTCGACCGATTTCGTCTATTTTTGCCACCTCAAGGGGCATTTTTACCATTTATGAAAATTTTGTGATTTTTTAGATTATAGTAGTGCCAAAGTCAGAAAAAAGGAGGGTAGCGGTTATTTTGTAAAGGAATTATAGAAAAAGATTACAAGAGGGAGAAAGAGACTATGAAGAGATTTCGAAAGTCGGCTATAGCCTTAGTACTTGCACTCCTGATGGCACTACAGGGAACAGAGCCTATTTTTGTACAGGCAAAAGAGGCCATTGAGGATGTACAGAAGAATGCAGATTTCTCCAGACCAGAGGCTTTGACGGAAGAGGAAGCAGGGATTACAGATTCCACATCTGGAGAACAAGATAAGAGTCAGCAGTCTGATGCGGACGTACAAAATGAAACGACGCCATCAGAAGATACAGAGACGCAGGAAGAACAGACAACTCCAGCGGAAGAAACAGAAGAAAATCCGCAGGAAAAAGAAGTGGAGTTGAAAGAACCACAGGATTACTATCCGATTCCAGAAGAACCGGAAGGTGAACTGATTGATTATGATGCCATTTCCAAGACTTATAAGACAGGGGACAAGCAGTATACAACCGTTTATGGAGGTTATGTCGGAACTTATAAGAATGAGGATGGAGATACCGAGCTGGTTGATAATACACTTGTAAAACCAGAAGAAGCAGATACTCCGGCATCCGAAGAAGCACAGGAAGCCAGCAGTGTAGTGGCAACTGAAGAAAAGGAAGAGAAAACAGAAGTTTATCAGAACAAGGCAAACGATTATGCTATCCTTCTTCCGGAACAGATGTCAGAAGAGAATGGTGTAACGATTGAAAATGGAAAGACCAGAATCGGGATCATTCCGGTAGATGGAGATTATACACATTCCGTTATTAAAGACAATGCGATCCTTTATAATGAAGTTTACGAGGGCGCAGATGTTCAGTATACAGTACTGGATTCCAGCATTAAGGAAGATATCGTACTTCAGCAGCCAACAGACAGGGAAGTCTATGAATACGAGCTGCAGATTCCGGGGTATCAGGCAGAAGTAAAAGACAATCAGGTCTATATCTATCCGGAAGGGAAGACAATCAAAGATGCGAAGTATCTTCTGGAGACGCCATCAATGGAAGATGCTGCCGGGGAAATCAGTTTCCTGATCACATTGGAACTTCGGGAAGAAGATGGAAAAACAATCCTGACCGTAAAACCAGATAGGGATTGGCTTTCGGCAGAAGAACGTCAGTATCCGGTCAGGATCGATCCGACACCAGTAGAGATTCAGAAGAGTTCCTTTAACATGATCGGTGTGGAAGAGGGAAGTCCTACCAGTCAGATTGGTGACAACAATTATCCGTATGTCGGATTTGATGATGGTATTAAGTCTGGGAACCTTGCAGGATTTGGTACTGCACACCAGAACTGCCGGACTTATATCAAAGTAAATTCAAATTTTAGTCAGATTCCGAAAGATTCCAAAATTGACAGTGCAACATTTGCAGTCAGTCAGAAAACTGCATACAGTGGTGGTGCATCCCAGTTTGGACTTTATCGTGTAGATCAGTCGTGGAACACCTCCATCACATGGAAAACAAAACCAGTAAATCTTACGTTTCAGGATGTACAGAATGCAAGTACCAGCAGGAACAGCTATATCAATTATGACGTCAAAGATCTGGTCAATGACTGGGTGCAGGGAACTCATGCGAATAACGGATTTGCACTGGTAGCCATTGCCGAGGCAAATAACCTTGGAGCTTCTATGCAGTGTGAGGTACTGAATAACAGGGCATCCGTTTATGGACCGAAACTCAGCATCCAGTGGTCACCGGCTGAAGATCCATATCTGCGAGATATGTCACTGGATGAAACAACGATCCTGCTTCGCCCGATGACAGAAAAGAATACAAATGGAAAGCTGAAGTTTGATGCCGTATTTGCAGACGGAATTGCAAAGAGCAAATCTACAGTAGAATATTATCTGCTTCCAGATGAGGAAAATGAAGAACATCACGAAACAGATGCAAAACCATTGTATTCCTATCCAGACAGTACTGAATACAATAAGCAGTTCCCGGAGGCGAATAAGTATTACAGCAAAGATTCCAACTGGCAGAGTGCACTGTATTCAGGGCTGACGAAGGACAAGCTTTATAAGATCAAAGCAAAAGCATCGAAAGAGATTGATGGAAAGCTGGAAACAGGAAAAGAAGTGACCAGTGACAGCTTTGTGATCTATGAAGTGAAGCAGTTTGATACATTCCCGAAGATTGCAAAATATTATGGTGTTCCGCTTAAGAACATTATGAAAGACAATCAGGTTATGGACGCACTGGTAGTCGCAAATAACACGATCTTTATCCGTAACCCACAGACAAATGTTCCATATAGTCCTGCACCGCTTACCGATCAGGATAAGATGCGGATTGACGGAGCATTGATGGGAAGAGGCCTGCACTGTGAATTTGGATTTGAACCAGTCAACTTAAATACTGGTAACTTCTACATGGATCAGTCCGATGCGACGATGAATGAACTGAATGGAGAATTCTCCATTACAAGAAGCTACAATTCCAAAGGAACAGACCAGCATTCCATGTTCGGACGTGGATGGAGCTTTAACTATGACCAGTCACTTTCTCAAATGGAGGACGGAAGTCTTCTGTATATGAGAGGGGACGGAAGTTATCTGATCTTTGATAAGAATGAAGATGGAAGCTACACTACTCCGGATGGTTATGTATATGATTTAAAAGCAGTCAGCTATAAAGATACAGACCATGACTACATCGGATGGGAACTGACAGATGCGGATCAGAGCGTCTGGTCATTTGATAAATATGGAATTTTACGTTATGTAACGGATGTGAATGGATTTAAGACAGTATTAGATTATGACGATGATTATAATCTGAGTAAGATTACAACACCATCCGGAAAAACATTCGGGGTAAAACAGGATAAATTCGGGCATATCAAGGAACTGTCTCTTCCAGATGGTGGAAAAGTTTCTTACAAATATGATGAGCAGGGAAATCTGATATCTGTAACAGATCCGAATGGAACAACAAAAGAGTACAAATATGATGATGACAGCCGTATGACAAGCTGGAAAGATGAGAATGGCAATACGGTTGTAAAGAATACTTACGATAAAGAAGGAAGAGTTGTAGAGCAGACTGATGCAGAAAAAGGAACGGCAACTTTCAAGTACGGAAAGAGTTCTACTACAACAACGGATAACGAAGGAAATAAGACCGTTTATCATTATGATGATCAGTACCGCACAACATCCATTGAATATCCGGATGGAACAACCTGTGAAAAGACTTATAATGCAGAGAATCAGCTTGCTTCCGAAACGACAGCAGCCGGAACAAAAACTTACACTTATGATACATTTGGCAATGTAGCAACGGAGACAAGAGAGGATGGAAAGACAGCCTCTTATACTTATAATGAGCAGAATAAGCTGACCAGTGCAACTGGATATAACGGAGCAACGGTTACTTACAGTTATGACGGTAATGGAAATATGGTCACATCTACAAAACCGGATGGAACAGCCATTACCTATACTTACGATGACAAACATCGTATGGTATCCCAGACAGACGGCAGAGGTGTCACAACAACGTATTCGTATGACGGACCGAACATGACCGGATATGTGGATGGAAATGGAGCAGCATGGGGATTCACGTATGACGCGATGAATCGTGCAGTTACCATGACAGATCCACTTGGAAATGTAACCTCGAACAGTTACGATGCGAATGGCAATCTGACTTCCAAGACAGCAGCCGATGGCGGTGTGACCGCTTATACGCTGGATGGTGTGGGAAATATTACAGCAAGTACTGACGCACTGGGGAATACCACCACTTATACTTATGATAAGATGTACAACATGACCAGTGGTACAGATCCGAAAGGAAATCAGATCAGCTACGTTTATGATAAGAATTATCAGCAGGTCAAAGCAACCGATGCAAAAGGAAATACAATTACTTATAAGTATGACAGCATGGGACGTGTCATAGAAGAGAGTAATAAAGATTTTGGAACAAAGCTCTATGAATATGACAAAGCAGGAAATCTGAAAAAATATACCGATGGAAATGGAAATGCAACCGTATCCAAGTTTGATTCTCTTGGACAGGTGCTTCAGTCCAAAGATGCAGTTGGTAATATAACCAAATATGAATATGACGCATTAGGAAATGAAACCAAGATTACTTATGGAGATGGAAGCAGCCATTCCAAGGAATATGATAACTGCGGAAGACTCGCTAAAGAGACAGATGAATTAGGTGCAGTTACCACTTATACTTATGATGCGGCAGACAATCTGGTATCAAAATCAGATGACAGTGGAAGAACCTGGACTTATACCTACGATAATACAGGAAACCGCTTAAGTGAAACCAACCCAGAAGGTGGAACTACCACATATACTTATGATAAAGCAGGAAATCTGGTATCTTCTACCGATGAAGAGGGAAGAACAGATACTTATGCTTACGACAAGGCAGGAAATCTGACTACATCCAAAGATGCCCTTGGATATACCGTATCCATGAAGTATGACTTAAATGGAAATCTGGTATCCTCTACCGATGAAAATGGAAATACCAGTACCATGACTTACGATGGTAATGGAAACATGACATCGGTAAGCGATGCAAAGGGCAACATTACAGCAATGAAATATGATTCCACCGACAATCTGGAACAGACGGTGGATGCCCTGAAAGGAAAGACCACTTACGAATACGATTCACAGGGCAACAGCACAAAGATGACAGATGCCCTCGGCAATGCGTATAGTTATGTGTATGATAAAGAGGGAAATAACACATCCATAATACTGCCGACAGGGGACAAGGTGCTGATGGAGTACGATGCCATCGGACAGCTTGTAAAATGTACGGATGCACAGGGACTCGTAATTACCTATCAATATGACGGAGCAGGCAACCTGATCCATTCCTCCGACAATGGTGGAAACAGTATGGATTATACTTATGATGGTGCCGGAAATGTACTGACACAGACCGATGAACTTGGCAGGACAGCAACATACAAGTACGATCAGTACGGCAGACTCCTGAAACTTACTGAAGCAGACGGAAGTATCACATCTTATGAATATGATGTTATGGACCGCATTACAGCGGTAACGGATGCGGAAGGTCATAAAACAACCTTTACCTACGATAAAGTCGGCAACCAGTTATCCATGACAGAAGAAGAGGAAGCCACATATAAATACGCTTACGATAAGAAAGACCGGGTTATTTCTCAGACAAATCCACTGGGAGCATCCAGCACCTTTAAGTATGACGGAAATGATAATGTGACGGAATCTGTCGATGAAAACGGTACGGTTACCAAGTATGCTTACGATAAAAATGACAATCTCGTATCCCAGACAGACGGAAATGGAAATACGACAACCTACCAGTATGATGAACTGGACCGCAAGATCGGTGAGACTTCTCCGTTAAAAGAAACAAATGAATACCGTTATGATGCCATTGGAAATCTTACCAAATCAAAAGATCCGATGGGACTCATTACCGAATACAAATATGACAGCCTGAGTAACATGACGGAACAGATTTCTCCAAAGGGAGCAGTTACCAAATATGATTACGACAAGCATGGCAATGTCATTTCTGTAACGGATGCAAAGGGAAATGAGACACAGTACAGTGTTGACCTGAATGACAATGTCACAAAGATGACACAGGCGAATGGTGGAGAGTATACCTATAGTTATGATAAAGCCGGACGTCTGAAGAGTATGACCAGTCCACTGGGTTATACTAAAAATTTCTCTTATGATAAAGTGGACAACGTGGTAAAAGAAAGCGACAGCTTAAAGAGTACCACTACTTATACTTACGATAAGCTCCATAACATGAAGTCTTCTACCAATGCACTGGATGGAACAACCAGCTTTTCTTATGATAAGTATGGCAATCTGGTGAAGGAGACAGATCCGCTTGGACGGAGCAATACCTACAGTTATGACCTGGCAGGTCAGATGACTTCTGCAGCTGATCCGCTTGGTAAGATAACTGCTTACACTTACGACCCGGCAGGAAATATTACTGAGATCACCAAACCGGGTGGAAGAAAGACCAGCTATGGATATGATAAGAATTATAATGTTACATCTGTAACAGATCCGATGGGCTATGTTGCAAAGACAGTCTACGATAAAGACAACCGTGTAACAGAAGAGACCGATGCACTGGGGCAGAAGGAATCCTATACCTATGATAAGGACAGCAGGGTAACTTCTATTACAGACAAGCGTGGATTCACAACGGGATTTGATTACGATGCACATGGGAATATTCAGGTTGTTACAGATAAGACCGGATTAAAGAGCCATCTGGAATATGACAAGAATGACAACCTGACCAAAGTAACTGATGCCCTTGGCGGTGTAACAACTTATGGTTACGACAACATGGATAACCTGGTGACCTTCACCAATGCAGCAAATAAGACAACGAATTATACTTATGACTTAGAAGGCAACCTGACATCCATCAAAGATCCGGCAGGAAGAACGGAGAAATTCGACTATGATGAAAAAGGCAGACTGACCGGACATACACAGGCAAGCGGCAAGAAAACCACGTATGATTACGACAAACTGAATGACCTGTTGGAGAAATCTTATCAGGACGCAAAAGGCGAGACATCCGAAAAGGACGTGACCTACGCATATAACAGTGCCGGGGAACGGGTATCCATGAAGGATCAGACAGGCAAGAGCAGCTACGAATACGATGCACTTGGAAGAATCACCAAAGTGACAAGCGGTTCGAAAAAGGATGTCAGCTACGTTTATGATGACGCAGATAATCTGCAGGCAATCGTATACCCGGATGGGACAAAGATCAGCTATGAATACGACTTAAATGATAATCTGGTAAAACTGACAGACCGTAATAGAAAAGTAACCACTTACAAGCATGATGCACTGAACCGTGTGACAGAAGTTACTAGAAGTAATGGAACAAAGACGGAAGTATCTTACGATGCAGAAGATCATATCACAAAGATTGTGAATACCTGTGGTTCCTGCGGCAAAGTAATCAGTACTTATGAGTACAAGTACAATGATCAGGGATATGTAGTTGGAGAAACAGCTACGGAACTGGAAGCTGGAACAAGAAAGACGCCAAGCTGGGAAGACTGGTACAACTGGGGCGATACACAGAAAGAGACAGACAAAGCAGACTGTGAGCATCAGGAAAAAGAGATCCAGACGACACGTACCTATGAATACGATGACAACTGGGAACTGACACGCTGTACAGAAAAAGCAGAGGGCGGTAAAAAGACAGTCCATAATTATACTTATGACAAGATTGGAAACCGGACCTCTTACGAGAAGATCGAGGATGGTGTCAGCAAAGCAAAATATAACTATAAGTACAACGATTCCAACCAGCTCATCAAACGCACCAATGCAAAGATCTGGGGCGATCCGGGAACAACCTACAGCTATGATAAAGATGGCAATCTGATCCAGGAATGTGATAAGACAAACAGTGCAGATCCGGTTACTTATGAATACACAGCAGAGAATCGTTTGGCAGTAGTAAAACAGGGTGGAACAGTCCTGATGGCAGCCATGTACGATGGAGATAACAACCGGGTATTCGAACTTGATAACACCTATAAATGGGAAGACTGCTATGGCGATGAAGTCCTGATCCCGGCGAACCAGCGTACCGAAGATGGAAACAGCCCGAAAGAGCAGCTTGCCTCTCTGGTAAAAGGCGGTTCCAATGCCAAAGGATGCACACTGACAGAGTATATCAACGATATCAATCGCGAGAATACAGAAGTCCTTGCAGAGTATGGAGCAGACGAGAAAGTACGTCAGGCTTATACTTATGGAGAAAGTGGAATCGGAGAACGGGTAAGCGTTGATAAATCGGAAGAAAGCAGTTATTATTTATATGACGGAAGAAACAGCGTGACCGGAATCCTGACCGAAACAGCTAATCTGACGAACAGTTATCAGTATGATTCATACGGTAACCTTACATCAGGAACAGCAGACGGTGTCAATTACTACGGTTACAATGGGGAGTCCACAAATGTAAAAACAGGACTTCAGTATCTGCGGGCAAGATACTATAACGCAGAGAACGGAACCTTTACAACTGAAGATAGTGACCTTGGAACGACAGAAAATCCATTGACCAGAAACCGCTACGATTATACGACCAATAATCCGCTGAATTACAGTGATCCGACAGGACATTCATTGTGGAGCAGGATTAAGAGTACAGCTAAAAAAGCAGCGAAAGCAGTCAAGAGTGTCGGCAAGAAAATCGTTAATACTGCGAAAAAGGTAGTCAAAACAGTAGTAAATACAGCTAAGAAAGCAGCAAAAACTATTGTTAACACAGTGAAGGGGGTAGCAAAAACTGCCAAAAATGCAGCTAAACATGCAAAACAGACATATCAATCTGTGAAAAATCGTGTAACCAGTAGCAGTACATATCAAAAGATCACATCCAGAGGAAGTCAGTTTATTCGTTCTGTAAGCAATGGGGTACAGAAAATTGGAAAAACTTATACATCTTTCAAATCCTATGTTTCAGAAAGAACGGCAGAAATCCGCTCAGAAGTGGTACGACATATGTGTACGACAACAAATCGTATTACAGATAAGCTTGGAAAAGTAGACTGGAATGCGGTGAAAAAAGTAGCCATTGGTATAACTGCGGTTACAGTTTCTGGTCTTGTAGTTGCTGCAACAGGCGGTTTGGCTGCAGGAGCAGTTCTGGCAGCATTGCCAGCAATGGGTGGCTTAGGAACGGCGATGGTTTCAGGAGCAGTTATTGGAGCTATTGGTGGAGCTTCATATAGTGCAGTGAATTCAGGTTTGTCTGGAAATAGTCTGAAACAAGTAGCAAAAGATACGTTAGTCGGTGGTATTGCAGGAGCAGTGACAGGTGGCGTTATGGGTGGCCTTAGTTATGGGGCTGGGAAACTTTTGAATGTAGTAAGGAGTGCAGGAAGTACCCATAATGATGGGATTGATAAATCGTTTAAAAAATTAGTTGCAGAAGTAACCGAAACAAAATTGCCAGAAGGCACTTGGGAAAAACCACCATTAGAGCGAGGAGATATTATTGACAAAGCTATGGGAAATAACTTGGGACACAATTTCCCGACCATAGATAAAGTAGAAAATGGTGTTGTGACTAGTGTTAAAAGCCGAGACTTAGGTGCAAAGACTTATCAAAATGGTAATAAATTGGAAAAGGTAATTGTCAAGGACATTAATAAAGTTTCAGGATTTATAGGAGAAACATTTAATGGTAAATTTGTTAATGCGGAAGAAATAGTGGGTAGACAATTACAAGTAGTTGTTCCAAATGTAACATTAAGCGAAGCTCAGATAAATGCAGTTAATAATGCTACAAAACATGGTATTGATAAAGGTGTTAAACTCATTATTACAGTAGGAAAATAATAGCAAAGTAAATAGCTTAAGGGGAATATTTTATTCCCCTTAAGTAATAGAGAGGAGAAAACGGATATGATTTCTGTATATTATAATCAAAAATATGGTTTCTTAATTGTGCCTAATGCCATTGAAAGGTTTATGGGATGTTATATTTCTATCGAACCTACAATTGAAATTATGGCTGAAGAAACAATAGATAAGATAGGCTGTGCAATTAGAAAAGGAATAAAAATTGCAGAAAGTTCCCCAAAAGTAGACGAATCTCAATTAAACAATTTTTGGAAACAAACAAAATATAAAAGTTTTCCAACATTTTCCAAGAATTATCAAAGAATTGATTTGAAACAAAATGGAGATGAATTAGAAATTAGAAGATGGGAACGGAATAATAGAGGGGGATATTCGCGAAAAACGGAAGAAAAAGATTATATTAATTTTATAGAAATGTCGGATTATGAATTGGGCTTGTTTATAAAAAAAATGTTTGAACCATGTGAAATTAGAATTGATGAAACAGAAAGATTTGAAACATTAGAGGGGAAAATAATTAGTTATTCGATTCCAAATGAGCATTATAAAAATATTGGTGATGGTCATACAGATTCTTATATGACATATAGAAATGAAGATTATGATAAGTTGTATATTTCTTTTTTGATAGGTGATGGAACTGATTGTACAGATGAAGTAAGCATAAAAAATCATTACAAAAAAATATACAAGCAAATGTCGAATATTAAATTTGAAAGTAAATGTAATAAAAAATATGTACATTTTTTAACAGAAAATGGAGAAGTATTGCTGAGTTTTATTGATAATGGTTATGTGGAGTTTTTTATGTGCATTCCATATAATATTGAAAGAAAAGTTCAAAAGGAGTCAATAGAACAGTATTTAAAAATGTTATTTTCGATAAAAATTGAAGATAAATAAAGCGTGAAGGAGAGAATATGCAAAAGAAGAATTGTGTTTTGTGCATAAGTATAGGAATTATAGTATGTATATTGTTATCAGCTTGCTCCAGACAACCAGACTTTGATGCCAAATCCTACGTCCAAAGTTCTCTTGATGCACACTATCATGGAGAATATAAGGACTATGCGAATCTGTTAGAAATCTCGGAAAAAGATGCCAAGAAAGAAATCGAAGAGGATTTTAATGAGAGTATCCAACAGCAATTTGATGATTCCGATAACATTACGGATAAAGGAATTGCTGATTATGCGGAAAAACTGACAGAAGTAAAGAAACTGGCAAAATACAAAGTACAAGATGTGAAAGAAGAGGATGGAGTCTATACAGTAAGTGTACAAGTTGAACCATCCAATGTATTTCAGACATTGCAACAAAGCTCTACAGAGGTAAGCAATGAAAAAATAAAGCAGGGATTGGATGGAAATGATCCGGAAGTCTTTGCAGCTGTATTAACAGAAAGTGTCCAGAAGAGTCTTGAAAAGAACAGATATGGAAAAGCTGTTACTGTAAACGTATCCGTGGAAAAAGATAACTCAGGAAAATATGGTCTTTTGGATACAGAGATGAATAAGTTGGAAGCAGCGATGTTCCCAACAGAATAAGAATGAATGGAAAGCTATCAGAGGAAAAAAACTGGTAGCTTTCTTTTAAACTCCAAGACAAGAAAACTTGTTAAAAAAGCTATTGTAATAGTAGAAAAATTATAATAAATAATGGATGACAAGAGTCTTTTATTCATTATGAGAAAAAGAAGGAATCTCCTATGAACCAACAAGAAATATTCACGTAAGATGGAAAAAAGTGCTGTAATCGAAGAGGTTGCAGCATTTTTTTCTTCGACATTTTTCGAACATTATAACGTACCTATCCGGTCACCGCCATGCTCCGATTTGATTTCTATATCAAAAATCAGATCGGAGGAAAGATAAATGGCTTATAACAAGACAAGTGAAGAACGAAAGTGGAATTATTGGAAAGAACAGGAAGAAAAGAAATTGCGTGAACTGGGAATGGAAGAAGAGAAGATCCAAAAGCTGCGCCAGATGGACAGGGAAGACTTTCTGGAAGAGCGCAGATACCGGGAACATCTGGATGAAACGATGCAGGATATGGATTCCATAAAAGAAAAGGACAGCGAGCTGTTTGCAAGGGATGTAAAGGAGCTTCTGGATCACATAGGTGATAAGCGAATCTATGAACTATTGAAAGAAACGGAGCATCAGACACTGGAAATCCTCTTACTCAGTACATGGGGATATTCTGGAAGAGAAGTTGCTAAGATTATGGGAATGGCAGAACAGACGATTTATACCAAAAGAAACCGTTTGAGAAAAAAATTAAAAAATTTATCAAAAATTGAATAATTATGGCGTTTTTCGTCGGCTATTTAATAGGCAGGTAAATTTTGCCAGTGTACTTTGACAACCTCATACCAGCATTACAGGTACGTTCCCGTAAGTAGAAGCGTGGCAGGAAGACGCGAGGACAGATGAAAAGGGCATGGAAGAAATTAGACCAGAAAGTGAGAGGCAGAGTTCTTTTGTGGCGTTTTCGTTTCGAGCGAATCATCTTTAACTGAAACAGGACCGTGGCGGTCTTTTGCGAGGATCACTTACGAGGGGATAATGATACATAGGAACTGCCAGTGAGCAGAGGATGGACTTTGGGTTGTAATCAGCAAGACTTTTAGAAAATCCGTGAGCGGTGCAATGCCAAGCATCCGCCTGTAATGTTCCCGTAAGGCAATGGGGGAGTCGAGGACAAATACAACGCCAAAAATCAAAAGTATAAGAAATCAAGGAAGAATGTGTCGTTGATATCAGATACATACGGCTGTAGGGAGAAATCCTTTACAGCCGTATTGATGTGATATCAGCACGCATATCAGGTAACAAATTATGTATTACACAAGAGAATATCTCAATAGAGCGCATCGAGAAATTGATACTATTTTCCGAGTGCTGTTCCCGGAACATGGAATGGCAGTAAGGGAAGAACAGATTATGTTATGCCACAAAATGCTGGATAACCTGCTGGGAAGAAACATAGCACTGTGTGACGCGGGTGTCGGTATCGGCAAGACGTATGCCTATCTGGTGGCCTGTGTTCTGATGAGAAAATATTCCCTCCTTGCAGAAGGATGTTCCCCTTATGAGCAGCGTCCGGTCGTGATATCCACTTCCAGCATTGCACTCCAGAAAGCAATTCTTACAGAATATATCCCTTTTCTCTCCCGGATTCTTCAGGAGAACGGGACGATTCAGGCCCCTATTAAAGCTGTGATACGAAAAGGGAAAGAGCATTTTGTCTGCGATGAGAGGTTGGAGCACCGAATCGTTGCAATCGAAGAAAAAAACAAAAATGCGTTGCAGAAAGAAGCTCTGCTGTCGTTGAAAGAACATTATGATATGGACGAAGTGTCCAACTTAAGTGGGTTTGACAGAAGGATGGTGAGTGTACCGAAGTTCTGTTCGGGAGACTGCCCGAAAAGAGGCTCATGCAGGTATCAGCAGTATCTGGAGCGTTCCAGAGATCATGAAATGTTCATTCAGATCTGTAATCACAATTATCTGCTGGCTGATGGTTATCACAGGCTGCAGGATTACCGCCCGTTATTAAAAGACTACCGAGCATTGATTGTCGATGAAGCACATAAGCTGCCGGATGCGGCAAAGCAGATGTTTGGGAAGAGCCTCTGTTATGACGATATCCGAGAAATCTGCTTTTATCTTGGGAATGAGTACCAAGGCCCGGAGATAAGAAAACTGTCCGGGACGATCCGGATGGTGCTGGACATCATAGGAGAAAACCACAGAACCAGATATGGGATAAAAGAAGAATTCCACATGACAGAAGAGTGTGCAATGTATTTATATGAGGGGATACAGACCATGAATAAGATCATAGAAAAATTAGAAAAGAAGATTCCAAAGTGGATCAGAAACAAGCTGGAAGAAACCAAAAGTGTGCTGGAATGCTTTTTCCATCAGGATAAGAAGTATGTGCTGCATCTGAAGCAGGACCATGACCACCGGATTATATTGTGTGCATCCAGCAGACGGATTCCACAGTATCTGGACCAGATGTTATGGAGCAGAGGAATGGGAGCGATTCTGACAAGCGGAACTTTAAAAACCGGACAGGGATTTTCCCACATTCGGAAAATGACAGGATTACAGAGAGTGCGGAGAGTCCGGGAATATGTGGCAGACTCCCCGTTTGAATATCAGAAGAACTGTCTGTTATATCTGCCAAAGAATTTGAAGACATGCAGAAGAGAAAGTCAGGAAGAGGCAGAGATGATAGCAGGCCATATCCATTCACTGATCTGTTCGACTTACGGGCATACGCTAGTGCTGTTTACATCTTATCATTTGATGGGAAACGTTTACCAGATGTTAAGGGATGAAATTCCGTTCCCGATGATAGAGGTGTGGAGACATTCACCGGAAGAGATCACAAGATTTAAACAGATGGACAATGCTGTCCTTTTTGCAGCCGGCTCCTGTTGGGAAGGAGTAGACTTCCCTGGAGATATGGTATCTTCGCTGATTATAGTAAAACTGCCCTTTGCTGTTCCTGATCCCATCAGTGAAGCACAGAAGAAGGAATATGCCAGCCTGAAAGATTATATTCAGGCAGTGATTGTTCCAGACATGCAGAAAAAACTAAGACAGGGATTCGGACGTGCTCTCCGCACCGAGACAGATACTTGTGTCGTGTCCATTTTAGACGAGCGTGCAGGAGAAGGTGGCAGGTATCATGAGGAAGTAATGTGTGCGCTTCCGAGCTGCAAGATGGCAAAAGATATCAAGGATGTCCAGCACTTTATTCGAAACCGGAAAGGCGTGGAATACTACCTGTAACCGTTCGTGGTTCTGCTACAGAAAAAGCAGATTTTGCACGAAAAGTTTGGTGGTATTTCAAGGGCGTTTTCGGTGGGATTGTTGGTATTGATGAATAGCTATTTCGGCATGAAGTGGGTATACTGTGTATAGCGTTAGAGGAAAGGAGGCAGCTTATGATATACAAGGTGGAAACGATAAAAGATGGAACAGAAAAATATTTTTTCATCAGAAATCTGGAAACAATGAGTATTGAAGAACTGCCAAGTAAATATCTAATGCATAAGATTAAATGTAAACGTTCACCAAATACAGTGAAACGCACAGCATTTTCAATCTGCTATTATATGAAATATATGGCAGAGAAAGAAATGGAACTCACAGAAGTCTATCAGTTAGATTATGAAAAACAGACAGAACACTTTGTGGAATTTTTATACTGGCTTAAAGCCGGAAACCATACAGAGCAAACGGCTGGAGAAAAGAAGTGTCCGAATGAAGGAACCTGCAACGCATACTTAAAAGATGTGTTCAGGTTCTATTTATTTATAGAGGCAGAATATGAACAGTACGGAAGTCTCAAAACCTTATCGTATAACCAGATTATAGCGGTTAATCAGGTGGGAGTAAAAAAGGTACTGCGGAATCATTCTTTTAAAGCCTATCTGAAGGAAGAGGAACATCGTGGGAGAACAGCAAAAGAAAATCAGATTATTACAATTTTACAGGCCTGTACGAACCGAAGAGATCAGCTTCTGTTACTTATGTTAGCAGAAACCGGATACAGAATTGGGGAACTACTGGGAGTAAAATATGTCAAAGATATTGATTATAGGAATCACATGATAAGGGTATGCTTCCGGGAAGATAATGAAAATGAAGCGAGAGCCAAAAATGCGGAATACAGAAGTGCCAAGATAAGTAATGATACGTTTGAATTTCTCATGGATTATCTGGCAAAATATCGGAAAATCCTGCAACATCAGGATTACCTGTTTGTGAATATCATGGGTGAGAACATTGGAAAGCCATTAAGAGTGGACAGTGTATATGATATGTTGGACCGAATGGAAAAGAAAACCGGAGTTAAAATCACACCCCACATGTTACGTCACTATTTTGCAAATATGCGAAAGCAGGCAGGATGGGAACTGGAAATGATCAGTCAGGCATTGGGGCATAAACATTTGGATACGACTATAAAGTATCTGGACTGGCTGGATGATGAACTGATAGAAGCAAGTAATGAGTTTTATGCACAACACACTGCTATTTATGGGGCGGAACGTCTGCTGGAGTAGGGAGGTGTGAGAAATACCTATATATTTATTGCAACAGGCAGAACACATAACAGAATCTGAAGTAGATATTGAGAAGAAAAAGCAGGAACTATATTCAGAAATTGATGCACTTGGAATAAAAAGCGATTCAAGAATTAACAAATTGAAAAAGTTCTTGGCAGATAGAAAAATCTGGCATCTGGAAGAAATGGATTATCCTTTGCGAAATTCGTATGAACAATATTTAAGAGGACAGATACGATCACAAATTGTATCTTTCTATTTGAAAATATATGATACGGTAAAACAACAACATATCTATCAACAAATGCAGACGCTAAATGGAAAGCGGATATATGAATGGAAATATCAAAATAAAATTTATTTTCTGAAGTATTATCCGGAAAAGGAAATAGCTGAGACCTTTGAAACTTCTTATAAAACAAACCTATTGGTGTGGGATTTTACACAAAATTGTTCAGAAGTTTTAAAGAAACAAATTTTTTATACGTTGAGTCGTATCATTGCCAATACTTCAATGTCTAAGGCTTATAGAAATGTCAGGTTAAAATCCTTAAAACTTCTTTATGATTCTTGTGTTCAGTTAAATATTACGGATATTGGATTGCTGGAAATGGAACAAGTGGAAACTATTTTAAAGAATTTTCCCGAAACGAGTCAACGAAGTATTTTAGGTGAATGCAGAAGAGATGCGTTTATGCAGCAGGAACAGATCCAATGGGAAGCAAATGTATGGTATCTGGAACGATTACATCTTGGAAAACATCGGATAGACGAAAGTAAATCCTTAATTAGCATTTCTTTTATGGAAGTCAAGGAAATACAGAATCGAGAAATTTTACAGGCATACATGAAATATGAACTGGGAATTACTGGACAGGCAGTCAGCACGATTGTACGAAGATTTGTATGTATTAGAAATTTTATTGAACTGCTGGAACAAGAAAAGATACTGGCGATTCATGCAACTGTCGCAGAAGTAAAAAAGTATGCAGACGGCTTGCGAGAACGGGGAATACAGGCAAAGGGATTTAATGAAAGAATTTTCGGTATCGGTCATTTTTATAAATTCATGGAAGTTAAACAGTATATTACAAGAATGCCATTCCGAATTGAATATTTCCAACAAAAAGAAGTAATAGTACATCATGATCGTAGCGTTGAGGAAACAGTATATATGGAAATTTTGAAAAAATTATATCTTTTTCCAGAGCGATTACGATGTATGTTCCTACATCTGTGGTGTCTAGGATTACGGGCGAGTGAAGTGTGTACATTGAAAGGAAATGCTTATTATCAGCAGGGCGAGGATTATTGGATTCAGGTGTATCAGGTCAAAATGAAGAATTATAAAAGGATTCCAATCCCACAGGCACTTTATCAGATTATGAAAGTATACTTGAAAAAACATGAAATTCAGCCTGAAGAATTCATTTTTAAAAACAGCAGAGGTGGTGCTTGTCTATATGGTACATTCCGAACTCAGATGATAGAAGCGTGCCGGGAAAATAAGATTGCAAATGGAGAATATTTATTTCAATCACACGATTATCGACATACAGTAGCAACTATGTTTTATGACAGTCATGTATCACTGCAAAGTATCAGGGATTATCTTGGACATACTTATGAAGAGATGACAAGACAGTATATTGATTATATGCCGCAAAGGATTGCAAAAGCAAATGATGAGTTCTTTGAAATGCAAGGAAGTAGTTTAGCATCATGGCTAAAGAAAGAGGAAAAAGATGGAAAATGATATTATATACTTCAGCGATTTCCCCAATTTACAAGAAACAGGGACACGTAAGGATAATGGAAAATTTGATTTAACGTTGCTTCCAACGCAAGAATTAAAGGAAGAATTTCGAGGCTATATTATGTATCGCTGTAAAAATGGAACGCTTAGAGCATTGATTCAGGATCGAACAGCTTATAATCATATTGCAAAGTTTTTGAACAGCAGAATAAATCGGAGAATCAAAAGCCTTGGAGATAGAAATCCAGAAAAATGGATATCACTTTTAAAAGGCTGGATGTTAGAACAGGGAATAACTATTGTAAAAGAAAAGAAGAGTGTGTATGGTACAGTAAGCTATGGCGAAGCAGTGACGATATTATATTTCAGAAACGTACTGAAATTTTTAGGGCCAGAAGATTTACGGGATGAGATAGAAAAAGATGTTTGGGAACTAAAAAATCTGGATATTAAAATCAGATCCAATCCAATTTATAATGTAAAAACACTGGATTTCAGAAAAATATATCAGCCAGATATCAGGGAAGAATGTAAGAAAGCTGTTTATATGAATCTGCAGTATGAAGCAATAGGAACTGTACAGGGAGAATTGACAATAATGAGGATATTCTCAGAATATCTCCAAAAAGAGTATTCCAAAATAAAAAGCTGCAGTGAAATAGACAGAGAAGTGTTGGAAGAATTTTTGATACATCTGTCAACAAAAGATACTTCCCATAGTGCGAATAGTTCTTATGTAATTTCATTAAGACGACAGTTAGAGACAATCGGAAAAATTTACAGCTATGAAAGATTGGAGCATTTATTTATTAATACGGATATTCCACCGGAAGTAAATGCAGAATTTAGAGTGTATTCTGATGATGAAATGAAACGACTGAATGCGGAAATTACACAGATGGATGTACAGATTGCAAGATGTCTTCTGATACATCAGATGCTTGGAACTAGGATATCAGATACCCTTACACTGAGACCAGATTGTCTGACGAGAGAAAATGGCCAAGATATGATTGAAATATATCAAGTTAAAACTAAAAGATATAAAAAACCGATCAGTAAAGAACTTGCAAAACTGTTACAGAGTTCTATTGAATATACACAGGAAAAGTTCGGTGATACAGAATACATATTTGTTAATGAAAAAGAACCTGACCGCCCGATGCAGTATATGGCTATAAAAACAAAAGTCATGTCCATGATACAGGAAAAGCAGTTGAAAGATGATCATGGCGAATTATTCGGGTTTGGAACGCACATGTTCCGGCACTACTATGGCGTCAAACTTACAGAAATGCATCTGGATGACTGGACGATAGCGAGACTATTGGGGCATAAAAGACTGAATAATGTACAGCATTACCGGAAAATGAGCAATCAAAGAATGGCAGACGAAACCAGAGAAGTAAGACAGAGGATGAGTGACATCATATATATGAGTCTGGCAAGATGGGGTGAAGAATATGAGCAAATACGACAAGATGATTGAGGAAAATCAGAGAAAAAGTAAAGAGAAAATTGAACTGGCATTGCAAGCAATACAAGATATGCTGGCAAATAAAGAACGTATCAGCGTTCCAAAGCTGATGAAGAAAACTGGATTGTCGAGAGGATTCTTTTATAAAAATCCAACCGTCCGGGATACATTGAACCAAGCAGTAGAGCAACAGGCCGGAATGATAGATCCAAGAAGAGAAATTCTGAACATGGCGATGGAAAAACAGATTGAACTGTTGAACCAGAAGGTGGCAGCTCTGAGCAGAGAAAATAAGGAACTGAAGAGAAAGAACGAAAAGTTACAGAAGGCATTACGGAAACAGGATTTGAATTTTATTAAGAACTTATAACATTGAAAATAATAAGATGGAAGAGATGTGTGCAGACACATCTTTTCATCGTTGAGGATAAAATATATAGAATGAGAATGGGATTGTTTTATGGTATACTAAAAGTGAAATGCTAACTTTGATATGAGGTATAAAACAATATGACAGAAATACAAATTAAAAATTTAATTAAAGAATATGAAAAAGAATATATTGAGTTTATGGAAATTGAGAAATTACCACAGTATAAGATAGATTTTTTTGAAATTAATGTTGAGGAAAGCGATGCAGCAGGATTCGCTTCAGCCGCCCAAGCTTACTATAATACGAAAACAGATGAACATATATTAAGGATATGCAAAAGTTCGGAAATACCAAGGTATATTGTGTTTCATGAATTTACGCATATTTTAGATACGGAAATGTATGCAAAGCAAGATTCTTGGAAATATATGGCTTTGTCTGGTTATACAGAATATCATGCAGCACAAGTTGAATTGATGATAATGTTAGGAGCAGATAGTATACAAACTCAAGATTTTTCATTTACAGTTGATGTTGAAATAGGTAATAGTACAGTTAGGAATTACCTAAACTCAAGACATCAATTAGTAGTGAATATGATGAATAGAACAGATTTTCCAAGAGATATTGAAGCATTAAAAACAACGGTAGGTGTGCTATATAATTATTTTGGAGTGCGTTCTATATGTAAAATGTATGCGAAAGATTATACTGAAGAAGTGGATAACACAATTATTATTCAGAAACTTTCAAAAGTATTATTTGAAGAGATAAATAGCTTTATGGTTGGATGGTTTAATGAAGCACAAGTAGAGCTGAGCTTTGTGTCATATATGAAAATAATGTGGCCTATGCTTCAAAGCTATTTTGGAAAAGAATGAAAGATAGTAACAGTAAACACAGTTTTGTATACAGTTAAACCCAGTAAAATCAACGCATGAGGGGAACTGGCTACATTTTAATTCCCAATCTGGTGGTATGTGGCTCCGACAATCATCAATACATTTTTAGAAGCTTATGATTTCAGTGGTAAAAAGATTGTGCTTTTTGCAACATCCGGAGGAAGTGGATTTGGGAACACTGTGAGAGAATTGCAGTCATCTGCACCAGACGCAGTTATTACAGAAGGCAGACTGTTAAATTGTGGAACGAAACAGGAAATCAGTGAATGGGTAAACTCTTTATAAATAACAGCGTTATGGAGGTATACAGAATATGGGAAAAATAGTACAGACAGCAGGAAGAAATACACTTGGTGAATTCGCACCGGAATTTGCACATTTTAACGATGATGTACTTTTCGGCGAAAACTGGAATAACCAGGATATCGACGTAAAAACAAGAAGCATTATCACAGTGGTTGCTCTGATGGCTTCCGGAATTACGGATTCTTCTTTAAAATATCATCTTCAAAATGCAAAAAATCATGGTGTGTCACAAAAAGAGATTGCGGCAGTGATCACACATGCCGCATTCTATGCAGGTTGGCCAAAAGCATGGGCTGTTTTCAATCTTGCAAAGGAAGTGTGGAAAACAGGCGAAGGAGATTTGCCATACGAAGAGGAAGGGATGCGTGCGCATGCAAAAGAGATGGTATTTCCAATTGGTGCACCAAATGATGGTTTTGCACAGTATTTTTCCGGTAGAAGTTTTCTTGCACCGATTTCTACTTCTCAGGTTGGAATTTTCAATGTGACATTCGAACCTGGATGCAGAAATAACTGGCATATCCATCATGCAAAAAGTGGAGGTGGACAGATTTTGATATGCGTTGCCGGAAGAGGATATTATCAAGAAGAAGGTAAAGAAGCTGTAGAAATGAAGCCAGGCGACTGCATCAATATTCCGGCAGAAGTGAAACACTGGCATGGCGCAGCACCGGATGAATGGTTTTCACATCTGGCAATAGAAGTTCCGGGCGAAAATAGTTCCAATGAATGGCTTGAACCGGTAAGTGATGAAGAATATAGAAAACTAAAATAGGAAGGTTGAAAAAGGTATATTTATAAGACAATTTGCATATGGAGGTTATATTTATGTTGAAAACAGAAGAATTAAAACTAGTATCTGAATGGGATAAAACTTTTCCAAAAAGTGAAAAAGTAGATCATGAGAAAGTGACATTTGTAAATCGTTATGGAATCACACTTGCTGCAGATTTGTATAAGCCGAAAAATGCATTTGGGAAATATCCAGCGATTGCTGTAAGTGGACCATTTGGTGCAGTCAAAGAACAGTGTTCCGGACTGTATGCGCAGACGATGGCTGAAAAAGGATACCTTACTATTGCATTTGATCCTTCTTTTACGGGAGAAAGTGGAGGCAATCCAAGATACATGGCTTCTCCGGATATTAATACAGAAGATTTCATGGCTGCTGTTGATTTCCTTTCTGTTCGGGAAGAGGTAGATCAAGATAGAATAGGAATCATTGGAATCTGTGGCTGGGGTGGGATGGCTCTTAACGCAGCTGCACTCGATACAAGAATAAAAGCAACGGTTGCATCTACCATGTATGATATGACAAGGGTAAATGCGAATGGGTACTTTGATTCTGAGGACAGTGAAGAAGCACGTTATGCGAAGAAGCAGTCGCTGAATACCCTCAGAACACAAGAATACTGTAAAGGCGAATATTCCAGAGCTGGTGGTTGTGTTTCTCTTCCGGTTCCAGAGGATGCCCCTTTCTTTGTAAAAGATTACAGTGAATATTATAAAGGCAGATGTTATCATAAAAGAAGCCTGAATTCCAATGATGGCTGGAACAGTATTGGATGTATGTCATTTATGAATCAGCCAATATTAAAGTACAGTAATGAAATCAGAAGTGCAGTCCTCATTGTTCACGGAGAAAAAGCACACAGCTATTATTTTGGAAAAGATGCTTATGAAAATATGATTAAGGACAGCAAGTACACATCCAATAAAGAGCTGCTAACAATTCCAGGGGCTGTTCATACAGATCTTTACGATAATCTGGATGTAATCCCATTTGATAAAATCCAGAAATTTTTTGAAGAAAATGGAGTTGGTTAATTATGGTAAAAAAAGTATTGATCATATCGACAAGTCTTCGAGGAGGGAGCAATTCTGATATACTTGCAAATGAGTGTGCAAAGGGAGCAAAAGAAGCGGGGCATGATGTGGAACTTCTTTCTTTGAAAGGAAAAGATATAAAATATTGTATCGGTTGTCTATCCTGCCAGAGGACTGGGATGTGTGTACAGAAGGATGATATTGCAGATATTATGGCAAAGGTAAAGAATGCAGAAGTTATTGTCTATGCAACCCCAATTTATTATTATGAGATGTGCGGTCAGATGAAAACACTTCTTGATAGATTGAATCCTTTATATTCGGCAGATTATTTATTCAGAGATATTTATATGATTGCAACTGCGGCAGAGAATGATGAAAGTGCATTTGAGAAAGCCTATAATGGGCTGCAAGGCTGGGTAGATTGTTTTGAAAAGGCTTCCTTAAAAGGCATGGTCGGTGGCGGTGGAATTGATGCAGCAAATACAGCTGAGGATCATGTGGATATAATGAAGAAGGCATATGAACTTGGAAAAAATTTATAAGTTGATAAAATAATTCTAATTATTAAAACTAATAGTAACTCAATATTATCAATAGCAAAGCTATAAGATTTCAAAAAATGGAGTCTTATAGCTATTTTTTTGCGCAAAAATAAAAAAATTTCTCCAACACCCTGTAAAAACACCGTTCTTCTTTTGCATATGTGAGAGACAAAAACAAAAAATAAAATTTTTTGCATTTGCCCACTGTATTTTTACCCTCTGAGCGTTTCGTTATATGAGGGCGTAAAAAAGAAACTCTGATGCAGTGGTAATAAATTGTTTTTGTGCTCTCAATTGAATCCAGGCCTGATTCATATGGAACAAGTATACATTATCTATTGAGGAAGCGGCGGCATATTTCCGTATTGGAGAAGGAAAGCTTTGTAAATTGGTAAGCGAAAATCCAAATGCAGAATATCTGTTGTGGAACGGAAACCGTGTGCAGATTAAGAGAGAAAGATTTGAACGATTTGTAGATACACTTAGTGCAATATAAAAAACAAAGACTAAAAAATAAAAAAGAAGGAGGTGTTCGAGGTGGAAGCAACGTGATATACTAACAATATCATGTTGCGTCCCCTTGGAGGTAGAATATGATTTCAAAGAGACGTGATGATAAAGGAAGAGTTCTCCAGCAGGGAGAATGGCAGGAACCAAGTGGAAGATATCGTTATAAATATACAGATTCACTTGGAAAGCGAAAAACATTATATAGTTGGAGATTGACAGAATCGGATAAGATGCCGGAAGGCAAAAGAACGGATTCGTCACTGAGAGAGAAAGAACGCAAAGTACAGTCCTTACAGATGCAGGGAATCACCGGAAGTAAGTTGACGGTGCTTGAACTGGTGGAAAGATATCTTTCATTAAAAACAGGAGTGAAGCACAATACATTAGCAAACTATAATTTTGTCGTAAATGTGCTGAAAAAAGAAGAGTTTTCTCATAAGAAGGTGGATGACGTTAAGCTGTCTGATGCGAAGATATTTCTGATTAAGCTTCAGAGAGATGGACGAGGATACAGTTCAATTCATTCGATCAGAGGCGTGTTAAGACCGGCATTTCAGATGGCTGTAGATGATGATCTAATCCTTAAGAATCCATTTGGATTTGAACTTGGTACGATACTGGTCAATGACAGTCAGAAAAGAGAAGCAGTTTCCTTAGAGGACGAGGCAAGATTCCTGGAATTTGTAAAGAATGATCCACACTATAACCGTTACTATGATGCATTTTACATCTTATTTAAAACGGGACTAAGAATTTCAGAGTTTTGTGGGCTTACCGTGCGAGATTTGGATTTCAAGAATGAAGTGATACGAATTGATCATCAATTGCAAAGAACCAGAGATATGAAGTATGAGATTGTTTCCACAAAAACGACAAGTGGAACCAGATTGTTGCCTATGGAAGAAGATGTGAAATATACATTCCTTCGTATTCTGAAGAATCGCAAAAAGACGAAGAAAGAGCCAACAGTGGATGGATATGGGGGATTTTTGTTTCTGGATAAGAATGGGAATCCAATGGTTGCACTTCACTGGGAAAAGTACATGCAGCATGCAAGAGAGAAGTACAACAAAGAACATTTATTACAATTACCCTTGATTACTCCGCATATCTGTAGGCATTTATATTGTACAAACATGGCAAATTCCGGAATGAATCCAAAGACTCTGCAATATCTGATGGGACACTCAGATGTATCTGTGACGCTTAATATTTATACGCATACCGGCTATGACGATGCGAAAAAAGAACTTGCCAGGTTGAAAGAAGCAAAGAAAGAACTGGATAAAAACCGGTTTGTAACCCAAAAACATGCACAAATAACTCATGAAAGCCTTATTTCGTAAGGCTTTCCGGACAAGAAAAATAACCCATTTATAACCAAAATGCCCGAAAAAACATGAGAAAATGCAAGAATTTATGAGAAAAAGAGCCGTTTTAGAAAAATGTGTATAAAGGCTGGAAAGCCAGTATTTACAAAGCTTTGAGAAGATATAAGGAGATAAAATGAGTAAGATAAAAGTATTATTCATTTGCCACGGCAGTGTTTAAGGGACGGAGCAAAAGCCTTGAGTTTATTGGGTTCCTTGGATGGAAATGTAGAATTTACACCTTATTTACACCTTTGGAAGATCGGATTGGAAAAGCTGAAATAATAATATAAATGCGTGGGAGAAATCCTACGCTTTTTACATATAATCGCACAATATGAATGAAAAAGCCTCATGATCATGTGGGAAAATGAAAGTAAAACTTATTAGATGATATAATGTATTAATTTGTAATTTGAAAGAATATTTGAGGTTTATAGGTATTTATCTGACGGTATACACCTACCATATA
>NZ_JAMOYX010000042.1:0-27806 GCF_023669465.1 Dorea sp. MB18-49 | reverse complement strand
GAGCAGGATTATATAATAAGAATAAATAATGAAGTTATCAGAACAATGGTGAAATTATTATTAAACAAGGATATAGGTACACCTGTAGATATTTCAGATGGAGCAATTAAAGGTGAAAATAAAAAAATGTTAGAAGCTGCGAACGGACAAAGCGGTATAGACAATATTAAGAAGATGGAAGAGGAAATACTAACACTTGTAGATGCGAATAAAGAAGGAGCTTTAGAAAAAGCGCTTGTATTTTATGGATATCTAAATGAACTGACGGAAGATGCATTATTGTCGAAGAATTATAGTCACGAAAAAATTAAAAAAGGACTGAAGATTATTGCAGAGCATTATGGAATATTAAATGTTATTGATTTGATATACAGATAAAACTGTAAAACATACTTGACAAATATGACATAGCGGTAATATAATAAAACTAATCCATAAAACCTATCGAAACAATAGGAAATATAAGGATTGGTTTTATTTAGTTTAAAGAACGGAAGGGAGCGTGCAGGATAATGACAAAAGAAAAGCGAATGTGGGGACGAATGCGATGTTGTTGCGCTTGCGCGCATGAAAAATAAAAATTACAAAAACATACTAAACATAGTTGACAAATAGGAATTAAGGTAGTATAGTAAATTCATCAAGAAAACATACCGAAAAAGTAGGAAAGGTAGGAAGCAAAATGTCAAAGATTTATAAAGGAACATTAGGACTGATCGGAAATACACCACTGGTGGAAGTAGTAAACATAGAAAAAGAACTTGGTCTGGAAGCAACACTTCTTGTAAAGCTTGAGTACCTCAACCCGGCAGGAAGCGTCAAAGACAGAATTGCAAAAGCAATGGTCGAAGATGCGGAAGAAAAAGGAATCTTAAAAGAAGGTTCTGTGATCATTGAACCAACATCCGGTAATACAGGAATCGGTCTTGCATCTATTGCAGCAGCAAAAGGATACAGAATCATTCTTACGATGCCGGAGACGATGAGTGTGGAAAGAAGAAACATCCTGAAAGCTTACGGTGCAGAGATCGTACTTACCGAAGGAGCAAAAGGAATGAAGGGAGCCATCGCAAAGGCAGATGAGCTTGCAAAAGAGATTCCGAATAGTTTCGTTCCTGGACAGTTTGTAAATCCTGCTAACCCGGCAGCACATAAGAAGACAACAGGTCCTGAGATCTGGAACGATACAGACGGAGCAGTCGATATCGTGATCGCAGGCGTCGGAACAGGCGGAACACTTTCCGGAATCGGTGCTTACTTAAAAGAGCAGAAACCGGAAGTTCAGATCGTAGCATTGGAGCCGGCTTCCTCACCGGTACTTTCAGAAGGAAAAGCAGGCCCGCATAAGATTCAGGGAATTGGAGCCGGATTCGTTCCGGATACATTAGATACCAAGATCTATGACGAAATCTACAAAGCAGAAGCAGACGAAGCATTTGAGACAGCAAAACTTCTTGCTAAGAAAGAAGGAGTTCTGGTAGGTATTTCATCAGGAGCTGCACTTGCAGGAGCTATCGCACTTGCAAAACGTCCGGAGAACAAAGGAAAGACAATCGTAGCATTACTCCCAGATTCAGGTGACAGATATTATTCAACACCATTATTTACAGAATAAAAAGATATAGAATTCGAAACAGAACGGACAGTATCAACAAATAACGATAAAATTATGAAGAAAAAGGAGATCAACCCAATGAGCGAAAAAATCACAAGAGAGAATAGAGAGTTAAAATTTGAAACATTACAGTTACACGTAGGACAGGAAAGTCCGGATCCGGTTACAGATGCAAGAGCAGTGCCGATCTATCAGACATCTTCTTATGTATTCCGCAACAGTGATCATGCAGCAGCACGTTTTGGACTGGCAGATGCAGGTAACATTTACGGACGTCTTACAAACCCTACAGAAGACATTTTCGAAAAACGTATTGCAGCACTGGAGGGCGGAGTTGCAGCACTGGCAGTAGCATCCGGAGCAGCAGCAGTAACATACACGATCGAGAATCTCGCACAGAACGGAGATCATATCGTAGCAGCTAAGAATATTTACGGTGGATCATTTAACCTGTTAGAGCACACACTTCCACAGTACGGAATTACAACCACATTCGTTGACATCTTCGATTATGATGCAGTAGAAGCAGCAATCCAGGACAACACGAAAGCACTCTATATCGAGACACTTGGAAATCCAAACTCAGACGTTGTAGATATTGAGAAGATTGCAAATATCGCGCATGCGCATAAGATTCCGCTCGTTGTAGATAATACATTTGCAACACCTTACCTTGTAAGACCGATCGAGTACGGTGCAGACATTGTTATCCATTCAGCAACAAAATTCATCGGTGGACACGGAACAACAATCGGTGGTGTCATCGTTGACAGCGGTAAATTCGACTGGGAAGCATCAGGAAAATTCGCTTCTCTTACAGAGCCAAACCCGAGCTACCATGGAATCAGCTTTACAAAAGCAGTAGGACCTGCAGCATTTGTTACAAAGATCCGTGCGATCCTTTTAAGAGATACAGGAGCAACCATTTCTCCGATTCATTCATTTATCTTCTTACAGGGACTCGAGACATTATCATTACGTGTAGAGCGTCATGTTGAGAATGCACTGAAAGTAGTAGAATATCTGAACAACCATCCACTGGTAGAGAAGGTTAACCACCCGGCTGTATCTGATGATCCGGAACAGCAGGCATTATATAAGAAATATTTCCCAAATGGCGGAGGATCTATCTTCACATTTGAGATCAAAGGTGACGCACAGAAAGCAAAAGATTTCATCGATAATCTGGAACTCTTCTCACTGCTTGCTAACGTTGCAGATGTAAAATCTCTGGTTATCCATCCGGCAACAACAACACACAGCCAGTGCACGGAAGAAGAATTACTGGATCAGGGAATCAAGCCTAATACAATCCGCCTGTCAATCGGAACAGAGCACATTGATGACATTATCCAGGATCTGGATGAGGCATTCAAAGCCGTAGAATAAGAAATAATGAAGGAGTGTGGAGATATATATGAAACTTTCAATGAAAAGCAGATATGGTCTGAGAGCGTTGATCGACCTGGCCATCAATTCAAAAACTGAACAGGTGGCGCTCAATAGCATTGCAGAGCGGAACAAGATATCTCCACAGTATCTGGAACAGGTATTTGCAAGTCTTAGAAAAGCAGGAATCGTAAAGAGTATAAAAGGCTCCCAGGGCGGCTATTTCTTAAGCCGTCCGCCACAGGAGATTACCGTTTCTTCTATTATAGAAGCTTTGGAAGGTGACTACCGCATCGAAGATGAGGAACTTCCGAAAGAAGGAAAATATACCGGGAGTGTCAAAGCAATCCAGAAACTGGTGATCGACAGGGTAAATGACAGCGTGACAGAAATCCTCCAGTCAGTAACCTTGCATGATCTGGAGAAAGAGTATCAGGAATACATTGATTATGGACAGGATATGTATTATATATAATATCAGTTCACACAACAAAACATACTGTATTAGCGGGAAACCACTGGTACAGTATTCTTTTTTGTGGTAAACTTTTCTAGCGTATATTTGAAAGATAAATATTTTTAAAACACATTTCAGTTCCTTGACAGACAGGGAAAAACGTCATATAATACCAGATAAACAACAAAACCTATCTGGTTAATAGGAATAGCTGTTGCATGAACAGCAACTCACAAAGAGAGGTTAAAAGATATGAAGACAATCACGATAGAAGAGTTATTACAATTAGATCAGAATACAATCACAGTGCTGGACGTCCGTCCTGCAGATGCATATACCAGAGGCTCTGTACCGGGAGCGGTCAGCATCCCGCTTGCAGAAGTAGAAGAACGTATGGAAGAACTTCCGAAAGAAAAGCCGGTGTATGTATTATGCCATACCGGTGAATGGAGTGTCGATGCTGTTTATGAACTGGAAGCAGCCGGATATGATGCGGCGAATATTGAAGGTGGATATCGTTCCTTTTTGAGAAAGAAACTAAGTGAGTTCGTACAGGATGAAAATACTACCGGAGAGAAGCAGAAAGAGATTGAACGCAGTATCATCAAGAAATTCCGCAAGGGAATCTGGAGAAAGTTCACGAAAGGAATCAGAGAATACGATCTGATCCAGGACGGAGATAAGATTGCAGTCTGTATTTCCGGTGGAAAAGATTCCATGCTGATGGCAAAGCTGTTTCAGGAACTGTTAAAACATGGAAAAGCGAATTTTGAATTAGTATTTTTGGTAATGAATCCGGGATACAATGAAGATAACTGGAAGATCATTCAGGATAACGCCAAAGTACTTGGAATTCCGCTTACGGTATTTGAGACACAGATATTTGATACGGTAGCAGATATTGACAAGAATCCATGTTACCTTTGCGCGAGAATGAGAAGAGGCTATCTATACTCTCACGCAAAAGAACTGGGATGCAATAAGATTGCGCTCGGACATCATTTCGACGATGTGATTGAGACGATCCTTATGGGGATGTTCTATGGCGGAAAGGTGGAGACGATGATGCCGAAGCTCCATAGCCAAAATTTCGAGGGTATGGAGCTGATCAGACCAATGTATCTGATCAAGGAAGATGACATTATAGCATGGAGGGATTACAATCAGCTCAACTTCATTCAGTGCGCATGCAGATTCACAGAGAACTGTGTATCCTGTGGCGGCGGAAGAGGTTCCAAACGTGACGAGATGAAGGAGCTGATCAAGGAATTCAGAAAACAGGGAGATATTATCGAAAAGAATATTTTCCGGAGTGTGCATAATGTCAACTTAAGAACGATTATCGGATACCACAAAGATGACATGGAATATAATTTCCTGGATGATTACAATGAAAGAGGTAAATAATGAATTACGGATTTGAGACACGATGTATACACGGAAACGGAACAGATGAAAAGACACATTCTTACGGTTCAGTAGCAGTACCGATCTACCAGGCAGCGACATTTGCCCATCCTGGTATTGGACAGTCTACCGGATATGACTATACGAGAGAGAGCAACCCGACAAGAACAGAGCTTGAGCATACGATGTCGGCACTGGAAGGTGCGGTAGATACTGTAGCATGCGCAAACGGTATGGCTGCGGTAGGTCTTTGTCTGGAGTTATTTGACCGTGGGGATCATATCCTTTGTACAGATGATCTGTATGGCGGTTCTGTCAGAATGTTTGAATCTGTCGGCGGGAAGAGGGGATTGGAGTTCTCTTATGTAGATACTGCGGATGCAGATCTTGTAGAAGCAGATATCCGGGAGAATACAAAAGCACTTTATATCGAGACACCGAGTAACCCGACCATGCGTGTCACAGATCTCAGAAAGATGAAAGAAATCGCAGATAAACATGATCTGAAGATTATTGTTGACAATACATTTCTTTCACCATTATTTCAAAGACCGATTGAACTGGGAGCAGATCTGGTTATCCACAGCGGGACAAAATTCCTTGGTGGACATAATGACACACTGGCAGGATTCCTGTGTTCGGCGGATGAAGAGACAGCGAAGAAGATCCGTTATATATATAAGACAGTCGGAAGCTGTCTTGCACCATTTGACAGCTATCTGATCTTGCGTGGAATTAAGACATTGTCTGTAAGATTAAGAGCACAGCAGGATAATGCGATGAAGATTGCGAACTGGTTAAAAGGACATGAAAAAGTAAAACAGGTCTATTATGTAGGCTTGAAAGAGCATCCGGGGTATGGAGTAAATGCATCACAGGCAAGCGGATTCGGGAGTATGATTTCTTTCAAAGTAGATAGTGAAGCAACAGCAAGGAAACTCCTGGAAAGTGTGAAACTGATCGCTTATGCAGAAAGTCTCGGAGGCGTAGAGTCACTGATCACTTACCCGATGCTTCAGACACATGGAGATCTGCCGGTAGAAGTAAGAGAGAAACTTGGAATCACAGAAGATTTCTTAAGATTGTCAGTTGGAATTGAAAATGCAGATGATCTAATCGCAGATCTTGAGCAGGCACTTGCGTAGGAGGATGCACAGATGAAGTTCGATTTTGATAAAGTAGTGGATAGACATGGAACGAAATGCCTGAAATATGATTTCGCAAAAGAAAGAGGGAGAAGTGATGATATGCTTCCGCTCTGGGTGGCAGATATGGATTTCCCGACAGCACCGGGAATCCAGAAAAGCTTAAGTGACGCAGTCGCACACGGAATCTACGGATACAGCGAAGGAAAAGATGATTACTTCCAGGCAGCAGCCGGATGGTATGAGAAGCATTTCGGATGGAAAGTAGAAAAAGAATGGCTGATCAAGACACCGGGCGTGGTGTTCGCACTTGCGATGGCAGTGAAGGCTTACACAAAAGAAGGTGATGCAGTTCTTCTGCAGCAGCCGGTTTACTATCCGTTCAGCGAAGTGATCACAGACAACCACAGAAGGCTGATCAATAGTCCGCTTCAGCAGATAGACGGACATTACGAGATTAATTTCGAAGAATTCGAGCAGAAGATTGTCGAAGAAAATGTAAAATTATTCCTGATGTGCAGTCCGCACAATCCGGTCGGACGTGTGTGGAAGGAGTGGGAACTTCGTAAGATAGGAGACATTTGTCTGAAACATAACGTGCTGGTAGTCAGTGATGAAATCCACAGTGATTTTACATATGGAGAGAATATACATCATGTATTTGCATCCTTAGATGAAAAATACGCTGCAATCACTACAACGTGTACCGCACCAAGTAAGACATTTAACATTGCCGGACTTCAGATTTCCAATATATGGATTTCGAATCCGGAACTTCGTGCGAGATTCCGGGCGGAAGTGACAGCAGCCGGTTACAGCCAGGTGAATCTGATGGGACTGGTTGCATGTCAGGCAGCTTATGAGACCGGTGAAGAGTGGTTAAAAGAATTGAAAATTTATCTGGAGGGAAATCTGGATTATGTCCGTACATTTTTAAAAGAGAATCTTCCGGAGATCAAACTGACAGAGCCGGAAGGGACTTATCTTTTATGGTTGGATTTTAAGAGTCTCGGCATGAAAGAAGAGCAGTTAAAAGATCTGGTGGAGAACAAAGCAAAACTCTGGCTTGACAGCGGAGCAATGTTTGGACCGGACGGAGAGGGATTTGAGCGTATAAATATTGCATGCCCACGAGAAATTTTAAAACAGGCATTGACACAACTGGCTGAATCGGTGCATGATAGGTAAGTGAGAATACGTTAAAGAAGGGAATTTGACCGGAATAGATGGTAAAAATGTGCGGATGTTTGATCCTTATTACTGCGACCAGGAGTATGAACAGAAAGATATCATCAGAGTGTTGGACCAGCCTACATGTTGTAACCGAATCGTACCGTGGAAGTATTTTAATAAGACGGCACTTAACATGTATTCCCTTGGACCGTACGATGGGCGGGAAGCTGTCATTTTATTTAATGAAAAGACAAGACTTACGGAAGAAGAGACCATTGAATACTTTATTTAGAGGTGAAAGTCGGAAATGAACGAAGAAATCAAAAATGAAATCCAAAAACTGAAAAAGGAAAAAGATGCTGTAATCCTGGCACATTATTATGTAGATGGGGAAGTGCAGGAGATTGCAGACTATGTAGGAGACTCTTATTATCTTGCAGAGATTGCAACCAAAGTTCCGGAGAGCACGATTGTTTTCTGTGGAGTCTCTTTCATGGGAGAAAGTGCGAAGATCCTGAATCCAAAGAAGAGAGTCGTAATGGCAGACGGTCATGCAGACTGTCCGATGGCACACATGGTAGACGTGGATAAGATCAGAGAAGTGAGAAAAGAGTACCCGGATGTATCTGTAGTCTGTTATGTGAACTCGACTGCAGAGATCAAAGCAGAGTCTGATGTCTGTGTAACATCGTCCAATGCGCTGAAAATCGTAAAGAACCTTCCGAATAAAGATATCTTCTTTATCCCGGATGAGAACCTTGGTCGTTTCGTGGCAAGCCAGCTTCCAGAGAAGCACTTTATTTTCAATGATGGATTCTGCCATGTACATAAGAGTATTCACAAAGAAGAACTTCAGAAAGCCAAAGAAGCACATCCGGAAGCACTCGTACTGACTCATCCGGAATGTACAGGAGATATTCTGGAATTATCTGATTTTATCGGAAGTACTTCGCAGATTATCGATTATGCTACAAAATCAGAAAATAACACATTTATCATCTGTACAGAGATGGGAGTATTCTATGAATTGCATCAGAAAAATCCGGAGAAGAAATTCTATTCTGTAGGGCACAGACAGTTCTGCCCGAATATGAAGATGGTGCGTCTGGAAGGTGTGAAGGAAGCACTTGAGACCATGCAGCCGGAGGTGAATCTGGATGAGGAGATGCGCCAGAAGGCAGCACTTCCACTTGAAAAGATGCTGAAATTGGCAGCGCAGTAAGCCAGGGGGACAGGTAAAGTGGCTTTTTTAGTGTCCCGGGTGGCTCTAGTAAAAAAAGAAAATAATTAAGAGAAAGACTTCGTATCTGATGTAGGATGCGAAGTCTTTGTTAGTATATCAAAGTATATAAGAGAAGTTGTTAGTGGCAGATTCTGTAGATGAGTTATTAAAATCAATAAAACAATTAAAATGATGGTTTTAGAAGATGAAAAACAATTATTTTGATTGTTTTTTGTTTACAAATAATAGAGGTTGTGATTTAATAAAGAAAAAGACGGGAATCATAAAACCAGAAGGTGAGATTGTGAAAGAAAGACTATTTATAACACCAGAATATACAACAGCAAAGGAAATCAAGAAAATCCGGAAAGAATTGCATCTGACACAAAAAGAATTTGCAGAATTTATCAATTGTTCAAAACCGACAGTAGAGCGTTGGGAGAGAAGTGAAGACGTTATCCGCGGGCCAATTGTTCCATTTCTTAAGATGCTGCAGAAATATCCGGAATATGAACAGGAAGTCAAAGTTCCGGAAAAAGTGTGGCCGCTCAGAATCTGGTATATGTATGATCAGGATGTATGTACTTTGATTGATGTGAATGAGCGGGAACGAAAAGTGAAAATAAAAAATTATACAGATAAGATTATGTTCCGTGCATTTGGGGTTATGGAAGAGCCGGATTATAATCAGTATATAGAATTTCTGGAATCCAGATGTTTCCCGGAAAGCAGAGATAAGATGAAACTGATACTGAAAGATCTGGGACTGCCATTTTACGATCCGATTATGATTATAGAGAAGACAGAAGGACGGATGGCGGAGGATGATTTTTGGATTCGTATAGAGAGGTAAATGAATGATAGAACTTTTTGGTCAGAACATCAGGACAAATAGGCGTCAGTCGTCAAAAGGAAATCAGTTAAAATGGGAGAATGATGGGATCTGGTACAAAGCCGATTATACAGGATATGAAGGACTGGCAGAGTATATGATATCGCATCTTCTGAAAAAATCTACGCTGGCTGAACAAGAATTTGTATGTTATGACCTGGAAGAAATAAAATATGGAACGGTAATTTATAATGGGGCAAAGAGTAAAAATTTTCTGAATGAAGACTGGCAGATTATAACTTTAGAGAGGTTGTTTCATAATTTTTTCGGAGAAAGTCTGTATAAAAGCATGTATAGAATACCCGATCATGAGGAAAGATTACGTTTCTTAGTGCAACAGGTGGAACGAATGACGGGACTTCAGAATTTTGGAGTATATATGAACAAACTGCTGACGATAGATGCATTTTTCCTGAATGAAGACCGGCATATGCATAACATAGCCGTCTTGATGAATGGAAAAGGTGATTATGCATACTGCCCGATCTTTGATAATGGAGCAGGACTTTTAGCAGATACAACGATGGATTATCCTTTGACGGGAGATATTTACACACTTATGGAGAAGGTTCAGCCCAAAACAATATGTAATGCATTCGATGAACAATTAGATATTTCCGAATCTTTATATAAAATGAATCTAAAGTTCCGTTTTACAAAAAAAGACGTGACAGAATTGCTTGAAAACGCAGAAGGCTATTCAGATGAGATACGAAAACGGGTGGAAACGATTATATTTGCACAAATGCGGAAATATCCTTATTTGTTTTCGAAGACGTAGAGAAATATAATGGGGAAAGAACGGTAGAAATAAGTAATTGTTAAGGAATAAAGGAGAAGGTAAAAATTATGATAAATGAAAGAATCGAAATCTGGAAAAAAGAAGAGTATCATTATCCGGCAGCACATGGTTTTATACCGGTGATGTTCAGCTATATTCATGAGGATGAAAAGAAGCATCCGGCAATGATCATCGCACCGGGCGGCGCATACCGGGAAGTATCCCCATCGGAAGCGCACCTGCCGGCAATGGAATTCTATGGTGCAGGGTACAATGTATTCGTTCTGGAATATACGATTAATCAGTTAGATGAAGCAGCGCTGAAGATGCAGCCGTTACACGATATCTCAAGAGCAATCCGCATGATTCGTTCACGTGCAGAGGAATTCCATATCAGACCAGACAGAATCGCAGTCTGCGGATTCTCAGCAGGAGCACATCTGTGTGGAAGCCTTTGTGTACATAATAAAGATGTGGAAGATCCGGAAGAAGCATACCAGAACATATCCAACCGCCCAGATGCGGCGATTCTGTCTTATCCGGTCATCAGTTCTGGAAAATATGCACACAGAGATTCATTTGTTGCATTGTTTGGAAAGAATCCGACAGAGCAGGAACTGGACTATATGTCGCTGGAAAATCATGTGACAAAAGATACACCGCCATGTTTCCTGTGGCAGACCGTAACAGATCAGACAGTTCCGGTGGAGAACAGTTATCTCTTTGCACAGGCTTGTGCACAGGCTGGTGTACCATTTGCACAGCATGTATTTTCAGAAGGAATCCATGGACTATCTGTGGCAACCGAAGAGTGGTTAGAGCAGAATATAGGACAGGAAGAAGGAAAAAGATATACACAGGAACAGGTGCAGATGCTTGCAGAGGCAATCGAGGCCGGCGAGACTCCATTTCCAAAGGAAAAAGGAGAGGAACTTCTGGTGAAGTTCGGTATCGGACGTAAAAAGCCGGCAAGATGGACGGAAAAGCAGAAAGAGGGAATCCGCAAAACGCTGAAAGAAGTACAGAGCTGGACGCAGCTTGCAGAAGTGTGGATGGAGAAATATCTGAAAGTGGAATAGAGGAGAATAAAGGGTACAGGCATTTCAAAACGGTGTGGCAATCGAATCTATAAACTGGAAATTACTTGTAGTACTAAATTGATAATTGTATAATAGTGAGAAAAGAAGGAACAAGAAAATTGATATAGGATAAGAGATAAAATGGAGTTATACAATGGACGCCCGGAAGACACATCCGGACGAAAAGAAAAAGAAATAAAAGTTTACGATATACTGGACAGTCTGCATATCCCCTACATCAGAGCGGATCACGAAGCAGTCATGACAATGGAAGCCTGTGAAGAGATTGATAAAGCGCTGGGAATGGAGATCTGTAAGAATCTGTTCTTATGTAACCGGAAGAAAACGTCATATTATCTGCTTTTGATGCCAGGAAACAAAGCGCTCAAGACAAAAGAACTGTCACAGCAGATCCCGACCACGAGATTATCCTTTGCATCGGGAGAAGACATGGAAACATATCTGAATGTAACGCCGGGCTCAGCTACTGTCATGGGACTGATCTTTGATCCGGAGAATAAAGTGCAGCTTCTGGTGGATGAGGAACTTCTGGAACAGGAAGAATTCGGATGTCATCCATGTGTGAACACTTCCAGTATCAAGATGAAGACAGCGGATGTATTTGATAAATTTCTGAAAGAAATCCATCATGATTATATTACGGTGAAGCTTTCGGATGGAAATGAACAGGAGTAATAAAAATGGATAAACAAGAACTGGCACTGGTGGTCATCGACCGCCTGAAAAAAGAATACCCGGATGCGGGATGCACGCTGGATTATGACGATGCGTGGAAACTGCTGGTCAGTGTACGTCTGGCAGCACAGTGCACGGATGCGAGAGTCAATGTAGTAGTAGAAGGCTTATATGCAAAGTACCCGGATGTCAATGCACTGGCAGAAGCCACACCGGAAGAGATCGAAGAAATTGTAAGACCATGCGGACTGGGCAAGAGTAAAGCGAGGGATATCAGTGCATGTATGCGCATGCTCCGTGATGAATATGATGGAAAAGTCCCGGATGATTTTAATAAATTGTTGAAACTTCCGGGAGTCGGAAGAAAGAGTGCGAACCTGATCATGGGGGATGTGTTCGGCAAACCGGCGATTGTTACGGATACGCATTGCATCAGACTCTGTAACCGGATCGGTCTGGTAGATGAAATCAAGGAACCGAAGAAAGTAGAGATGGAACTTTGGAAGATCATCCCGCCGGAAGAAGGCAGTGATTTCTGCCACAGGCTGGTATATCACGGAAGAGACGTCTGTACAGCGAGGACGAAGCCGCATTGTGAGAAATGCTGTCTGGCAGATATCTGTGGGAAACATATTTAAGTAAATGCATTTATGAAAATAAAGCTTGCGCAAGTAAAATGAAATTCATATAATAGTTTTAGAGACGAGGGAGTAGCATAGGAAATGTGTTACTCTCTTTTTTAGCAGGAAAGGATTGAGGATTATGGCAGACGTAGTAAGTATATTAGACGAATTACAAAACAAAGCATTAAAAGACGAAAAGTTAAAACAACAGCTCCTCGCAACCAGAACAGAAGCAGACCCGCTATCTGCCTTCTGCAAGACCTGCCGGAATCTTGGTTACGAATTATACGAAATGGAATTAATTGCGGCAGGAGAAGAATTCCATGCCGCAATGAAAAGAAGCACCAATGGCGGAGGGGAGAACTCGCCGATGATCGAGGCTGAAGATGATTTCTATGAATTGTTCTTCGCAAATCTTGAAGATCATTAACCAAGGATTTTCTTCATATCCTCTTCCACAGTACTGATCTTCTGAATATTATAATTCTCCACCAGTATCTTCCATACATTTTCAGAGACGAATGCAGGAAGTGTTGGACCAAGCAGGATATTTTTCACACCGAGAGATAATAGCGTAAGCAGGATACATACGGCCTTCTGTTCATACCAGGAAAGAACTAGGGTGAGCGGGAGGTCGTTTACGGTACAGTCAAAGACTTCTGCAAGTGCAAGAGCAACTTTAATAGCGCTATAAGCATCATTACATTGCCCCATGTCCAAGATCCTTGGAATACCGTCGATGGAACCAAGATCCAGGTCATTCAACCGGTATTTTCCGCAGGCAAGAGTCAGAATCAAGGTGTCCATAGGTGCAGCTTTGGCGAAATCCGTATAATAGCTGCGTCCCGGAGCGGCACCGTCGCATCCGCCGACCAGAAAGATATGGCGGATCTTACCGGCCTTTATAAGTTCCACGATATGCCCGGCATTAGAAAGAACAGCATTGTGGGCGAATCCGGTTGTGACTGTAGACCCGCCGTTGATTCCGGTCATTGGATGATCTTCCGGATATCCCTTGCATTCCAGAGCTTTCTCAATAACCGGAGTGAAATCTTTGTCCTCTCCGATATGCACCAGATCCGGATATGATACGATGGAGGTGGTAAATACCCGGTCGCAGTAACTCTGGCGTACCGGCATCAGACAGTTGGTAGTAAATAACACAGGTGCCGGAATGTTGTGAAATTCTGACTGCTGACTCTGCCAGGCAGTTCCAAAGTTTCCTTTTAAATGAGAATATTTCTTTAATTCCGGATATCCATGTGCCGGAAGCATCTCACTGTGGGTGTAGATATTGATTCCTTTTCCTTCCGTCTGCTTTAATAACAGTTCCATATCATGAAGATCATGTCCGCTGACAACGATGAAAGGCCCCTTTTCGATGGTCAGTGGAACTTCTGTCGGTACCGGATTGCCATAAGTACCAGAGTTCGCATGATCCAGAAGCTCCATGCAGCGGAAATTGATCTCACCCGTTTTTAATACGAGAGCAAGTAATTCGTCACTGCTTTTTTCCGAACCGAGGGCTTCGAGTCCTTCATAAAAGAAATCAAGGACATTTCTGTCTACATAATCCAACGCATAAGCATGATAAGCGTAAGCAGCCATGCCGCGCAGTCCGAAAAGAATCAGAGACTTTAACGAGCGGATATCTTCCTGATCTTCCCAGATATGGTGGACATCATAATTCATGATATCCGGATAGATCCGGTCCTTTTCGACATTTACTTCACGAATGAGTTCGATAATCGTATCATTGAAAAAATTAACATTGGTAATCGTGGTGAATAACCCTTTTAAGATAAGTTCATCCGCATGTTCGAAAGAAGCATCCGGATTCAGGGCAAGCTTTTTACGCACGGCACGTGACAGGCCGATCAGCGCACCGGTAAGCTCATCCTGATAATTGGCGGTGTCACTTTTCTTTCCACAGACACCGGCACGCCCTTCACATCCGGAATTATGAGCGGTCTGCTGACACTGGAAACAAAACATTTCTTCCATAATAAATACCTTCCTTGCTATATATTTATGACAGAATTAGTATGTTTCCAAAGAATAAAAAATATGCAGGGAAAATTAACCCTGCATATTTTTAAACGAATCAAAAAGTTCCATGTCATCGGCTTTCAGCTTGACATTGGTACAATAATTTTTCCCTTCCGGTGTAGTAACATTGATCTCGATGATTGATCCCTCTACTAATGCGTCCTGTGATACGGCGCGTAAAAACAGCGGGAATTTTGGATGGTTGGCACGAAAACGATCCATGCCTGATTTTATCTTTTGCATCATGGTGATCTGTCGGAAATCCATGTGTTTATCCTCCTTTATTTTCAGTAAATATTACAGATTATAGAAAAATCTGCTGTTGTTGTAATACTTTGATATTGTTAAGACATAATTTTGTTTATTCAGAAACTGAAACAATTATACTGAAAAAAGTTTGGAAAGTCAAAAGAATTTGTCTATGAAAGATGGGATGAAAGACAGGGGCAAATGTGATAAGATAGTAAGACATAGTGGGTGTGGGAAAATCTGCGGATCAAAAAAGTGATGAGTAGAAAAAGACGAAATGTAAGGAGCAAGGACAGAATGAGTGAGGCAATCAAAGAAGCGGAAAAGATACTGAAACAATACTACGGCTATGACCATTTCCGGGAGGGACAGATCCCGGTGATCAAAGCGGTACTGGGAGGCAGGGATGTGCTTGGAATCATGCCGACCGGAGCAGGAAAGTCGGTGTGTTATCAGGTGCCTGCACTTATGATGGAAGGAATTACAATCGTGATCTCGCCGCTGATCTCGCTTATGAAAGATCAGGTGGGAACGCTGAACCAGATGGGAGTCCATGCCGCTTTCTTAAATAGTTCTCTGACTGCAGGACAGTATTACAAAGCACTGCAGCTTGCAAAGCAGGGAAGGTACAAGATTATATATGTGGCACCGGAGCGTCTGGAGACAGAAAGTTTTCTGGATTTTGCACTGTCTGAGCATGTAAAGATATCCTTCGTTGCAGTAGATGAGGCACACTGCGTATCACAGTGGGGACAGGATTTCCGCCCAGGGTATTTGAAAATCCTGGATTTTCTGGATCGTCTGCCGTACCGTCCGGTGGTCGGTGCATACACGGCGACGGCAACAGCAGAGGTAAGAGAAGACATCCTTGATATCTTAAAGCTTCAGAACCCGTATGTGGAAACAACCGGGTTCGATCGTGGAAATCTTTTCTTCGCAGTGAAGAAACCTGTGGATAAGTATAAGGAATTAGTCAGTTATCTGAAGGAAAAAGGATGTGATACATCCGGTGACAGTGGAATCATTTACTGTCTGACAAGAAAAAGCGTGGAGCAGGTCTGTTACGATCTGAGAAATGAAGGGTTCTCCGTAACCAGATATCATGCCGGATTATCGGATGAAGAACGGAAGGAAAATCAGGAGAACTTCATATATGGAAAGCGTCAGATCATGGTGGCGACGAATGCATTCGGAATGGGAATCGATAAGCCGGATGTACGCTTTGTCATTCATTATAATATGCCGAAAAATATGGAAAGCTATTATCAGGAGGCCGGACGTGCAGGAAGAGACGGGGAGCCGTCAGAATGTATCCTGTATTACGAGCCGAGAGACGTAAGAACGAACCGTCTCTTTATTGAAAATGGAGAAGAGAACAGCGAACTGGATGAAGAGACGCGCAAAATTGTGAAAGAACGGGATCTGGAACGGTTGAAACAGATGACATTTTACTGCTTTACGTCGGAATGCTTAAGACAATATATCTTGAATTATTTTGGAGAAAAGAGCAGTTCTTATTGCGGAAACTGTCTGAACTGCCAGACACAGTTTGAAGAGGTAGATATCACATTGGAGGCGAATACAATCCTGCGGTGTCTGGATGCACTGGACTGGAATTACGGGGCAGCGACGGTGATCGATATTGTGCACGGCGGAAAGAGTCAGAAGATCCTGGGCAAGAATCTGGATAAGAATCCAGAATATGCAGTGTTAAGTGAGCGGACGGTTCCGAGATTACGACAGATATTAAGGGAATTACAGTTCCGTGAATATGTGGAAGAAAAGGGCGAACAATATCCGGTGATCTGTCTGACTCCGGAAGGGAAAGCTTTTATGGAGACGGAAGAACTGCTGGTCATGAAGCTTCCGAAAGAAGAGACAGAAAAGAAATCTGAATCAAAAGAGAAGAAGAACAGACGTAAAAAAGGCGCAGTGGCAGCGGAACTTACAGAAAAAGATGCAGAATTATTCGAAAGCTTACGGGAACTCAGACGTGAGATTGCATCGGAAGAAAAGGTACCGCCGTATATGGTATTTGCAGATAAGACGCTTGCCGGTATGTGTGTAATGCGTCCGGCGACACGGGATGAGATGTTGGAAGTATCGGGTGTCGGAGAGCATAAACTGGAAAAGTATGGAGATAGATTCTTAGAAATTCTCAGAAAGGGATAATAGATATGGCAAAAAAGAAAATATATGCAGTAAGAAAAGGACATAAGACAGGATTATTTGAGACCTGGGCAGAGTGTCAGAAAGCGACGTCCGGATACTCCGGAGCAGAGTTCAGAGGCTTTACAGACAGGGAAGAAGCCATGGCATTCTTGCAAATGTCAACTACTGCAAATGTATCTAAGGATGAAGAAAAAGAAGCAGCAGGAATTGTTGAAGTGCCGGAAAATATGGTGATTGCCTATGTGGACGGAAGCTTTGAAAAAAGCATCGGAAGATATGCATTTGGCTGTGTGATCCTGACACCGGCCGGAGAAGAATTCAGAAAATCCGGAAGCGGCTGTGATCCGGAAGGCGTGAAGATCCGGAACGTTGCAGGAGAAATGCTCGGCGCGATGAATGCAGTGCAATGGGCGAAAGAGCATGAGTATCCGGCAGTAGAGATCCGCTATGATTACGAAGGTGTGGAAAAATGGGTGACAGGCGTGTGGCGGGCCAAGACACCGCTTACCAGCAAGTATGCGGCACATATGCAGGAAGCAGCAGAGCAGATAAAGATATCTTTCTGTAAAGTCGCGGCGCATACAGGAAATCATTATAACGAAGAAGCGGATCAGCTTGCGAAAAGTGCGTTGCTTCGTACGGATGAAAATGTGAGTATATAGAGGAAGCAGATGCAGTTTACATGAAGATGTGAACTGCATTTTCAGCAAAAATACATACAGAATTCATAAAGTGTTAATACAATATTGGCATATTCTGGTGTATACTAAATACAAATAATAGATAAAATCAGAATGTAACAGTAGAATGCAGCTGATAAGGAGGAACTCTATGAAAAAAAACGACAGGCGAAAACGAAAACTGCAGGAAGAAGCCTGTGATTATGAAATAGAACGTACACCGACAACCAGATACGAGCCGGATTATGAGGAAGGCCTGACGTCGACGCAGGCAGAAGAACACAGGCGTGACGGGTGGGGCAACGTATCGGTCGATCCACCGGCGCAGACAACGGAAGAGATCATTAAAGAAAATGTATTTACATATTTTAATCTGATCTTTCTGGTTCTGGCGATTCTTCTGATAATTGTGGGCTCGTTCCGTAACCTGACATTCCTTCCGGTCATCATTTTTAATACACTGATCGGTATCATACAGGAAATCCGTTCTAAAAAGACACTGGAAAAATTAAATATGCTAAATGCACCACATGCAACAGTGGTCAGAGACGGAAAGACTTCACGGGTTAATTCGGAGAATCTGGTTCTGGATGATATTGTAATCTTTAAAGCAGGAAATCAGGTCTGTGCTGATGCAGAAGTGGTACATGGAAGTGTACAGGTCAATGAATCTCTTTTGACAGGAGAATCAGATGAGATTACCAAGAATCCGGGAGATCATCTGATGTCGGGAAGTTTTATTGTGGCAGGAGAATGTCATGCAAGACTGGATGCAGTAGGTGTGGATTCCTACATTTCCAAACTGACATTGGAAGCAAAAGCAATGCAGAAGGGTGAGCAGTCAGAAATGATCCGTTCACTTGACAAACTGGTAAAATTTGTCGGTATCGCATTGATCCCAATCGGAATTATACTGTTCGTGCAGAGCTTCTTCTTTAACGGAGATCCATTCCGAAGCAGTATTACTTCTATGGTGGCGGCTGTGATCGGTATGATTCCGGAAGGGTTATACCTTCTTGCGAGTGTGGCAATGGCAGTCAGTGCAATGCGTCTGGCAAAACAGAAGGTTTTACTTCACGATATGAAGAGTATTGAGACCCTTGCAAGAGTTAATGTGCTTTGCGTTGATAAGACCGGAACGATCACAGAGACGAACATGAGTGTAAAGGATGTGGTTCCGACATCCAATTATAAAAAAGATGAAATGCCGGAACTTCCGAAAATGCTCGGTGATTTTGCGAAAGCAATGAGCAGTGATAACATCACTATGGAGGCGTTAAAAGAATATTTTAAAGAAGGAACAGGAAAAAAGGCTGAGTCTGTAACTCCATTTACATCCGCAACCAAATACAGTGGCGTCACATACGAAGAGGAAGTGCATGTACTTGGAGCACCGGAATTCGTGCTGAGAGATGATTTTGATAAATATAAAGAAGAGATTGAAGGGTATGCAGGAAAAGGAAACCGTGTGCTGGTATTCGGTACGTATGACGGAGAACTGGACGGAAAAGCACTGACCGGCAAGGTAACGCCGCTTGGATATGTCCTTCTTGCCAATCCAATCCGAAAAGAAGCACCGGAGACATTTGCTTACTTTGCAGAACAGGGTGTAGAAGTGAAAGTTATATCCGGAGATAATCCCCTGACCGTTTCTGAAGTGGCAAAAGAAGCCGGAATTGCAAATGCAGACCGTTATGTCGATGCAGCGACTCTTCACAGTGATGCAGAGATTGCAGATGCGGTTGCCAATTATACAGTATTCGGACGTGTAACACCGGATCAGAAACGTAAATTTGTACACGCTCTTAAAGACCAGGGCAAGACAGTAGCAATGACCGGAGACGGTGTCAACGACGTACTGGCATTGAAAGATGCCGACTGCAGTGTAGCCATGGCATCCGGAAGTGACGCGGCAGTACAGGCTTCGCAGGTGGTATTACTGGAGTCCAACTTTGCATGTATGCCGTCGGTAGTAATGGAAGGAAGACGGGTGGTTAATAACATCCAGCGTTCAGCCAGTCTGTTCCTGGTGAAGAATATCTTCTCCTTCCTGTTGTCCTTATTCTCCGTAGTGCTGATGATCACCTATCCGATGGAACCATCCCAGATATCGCTGATCAGCATGTTTACGATCGGAGTACCGGGATTCTTCCTGGCGTTCCAGCCAAATAAAGAAAGAATACAGGGACATTTCCTGACCAATGTATTCCTGAAGGCATTGCCGGCAGGCCTGACCGATGTACTGATGGTCGGCGCACTGGTCGTATTCGGTAAAACATTTGATGTAAATACTACAGATATCTCGACAGCAGCAACGATGTTGCTTCTGATCGTAGGATTCATCATCCTGTTCAATATCTGTAAACCGGTCAATATCTTCCGCGGTGTAGTCTGGGGAGGATGCCTGACCGGCTGTATCTTATGTATCATCTTCCTGCCGAAATTATTCGCAATTACGGGAATGTCAACGAAGTGTATCATGTTATTCGTGGTATTCTCGATTGCAACCGAGGCTGTACTGCGATACCTGACACTTCTGGTAAAAGGATTGCAGAAAGGATATCGGAAGATAAGGCATAGAGAAGAAGAGATTTAATTCAGGAAGGCATGATTACCCGGACCTGCATAAAAAGTAGGAAGCCGTTCCTGTTCAGGTTCCGTCGGTGGGAAATACTAAAGCGTCAAAATTATGCTAAAAACGGGCTTCCGAAATTTGCAACTCGCCATTCGGCTCAAACAGGCAAATTTCGAAAACCCAACGCATAATTTTGACGCTTAACTATTTCCAACACCTTCTTCACATTCACTGGAACGGCTTCCTACTTTTTATTCCGTGGGTATCAAATGCCTTACGAATGAAACCTGCTAAGAAAAGTCAATAATTATTTTTATCTTTTTTATTTTCTGTCACAAAATATATTTGCGTACCACAAATAGACTGTCTGATTGGCAGTCTAAAAAATTATTTATTTTATATAAGATTATATATTTTTATATAGTTCGGTTACTCGAGCATAATAAATGCGTAAAAACTTATTTAATCCGGCTATCTTTGCTGATTTTTTACTTTTACCTTCTGATTCCTTTTTTACAACATATCGGTAAACCGGATCTTCTGGTCTGGAACGCATTTTTAAACTTCTCATTGTTTCGTATCCTACTTTGCGCAATGATGCTGAACCACGTTTCGAGATTTTCCTATTACAACCTACAAATTGGCCAGATTCATACGGTGGTGGATCAATTCCTGCGAATGCAACCAATGCCTTCCCGTTGCGAAATCTGCGAACATCTCCTATTTCTGCAATTAACTTTGGGGCTAATGTATTTCCCACTCCACCCATTTCTCTTACAACCGAATATTCTGGCAAAGTCTTGGCTATTTCCTGCATCCGTGATAAAATTAGACCAAGGGTTGCATCAACTTCCTTGAGCACCCGAACTGCTTCAGTCACCAGCATTTTGACCGATGAGGTTTCTGAAGGTAATGTGGGAATACTTTCCTGAGCCAGGGTGTATATAACTTTGGCTTTTTCCTGGCTTGGGACGTATTTCTTTTCTTTTGCCCAAAGTATATACTTTTCAGTAAATTCCTGTTCAGACATAGATGTTATTATATCATAATGCCAAAAACGTTCCACAAAATCACTTCTTTTATCTTTCCGATTTGTTTCATTCCAACTTGCAAGAAGATTCTTTATTCCAGGCATGGTCAAATCTAAAAGATGGGTCAATTCAGCGAGAGATAAAAGATGAAGCTTCATATAATGCCGATATTGCTGTCCAAGCAACTTCAACTCTTCATAAATCACTCCAGAAATTTGAAATTCTTTCATTTTAAACCAATGATCAATTCCATAATTAGCAATGATACGGGAATCAATCTTGTCGGTTTTGGCTTTTCGCAGACTTTCGTTACGATAACTTTTCATAAGATACGGATTAATTACAGAAACAAAAAATCCTTTTTCCTGTAAATATGTAAGAATTGGAAGATGATAAATTCCGGTTGCTTCCATAACGATTTTGACTTCATCATTTAGTCTGAAAAGCATGGAAGATAATTCGCTTAAATCCTTATGGGTATGGGTAATATTGAAAGGCTTACTAACAATCTCTCCATATGGTTTCAAAATACATACTGTACTTTTCCCTTTTGATACATCAATTCCTACGCTGATCATAATATACTCCTTTTCTTTTTATAGAATTGCAGTTGTTTATCCCATCTACACTTATTATGATTCAGTTTAGTTCGTTACGCGAAAGCTCCTGCGAGTTTCAACCTGCTTAAATGAATGTTTATAATAAGGGGATGGCTGACGGTTTCATTCACGGATGTGAAAATCCTAATGGCAATATGTCATACCAACTACTTCCCTTATTATAATAAAATAAGTGTAGATGTTAGAGTTAATTCCTCTCTAACAACTACACTTTTATGGTACTAAATGGCAATTGCGTAACGGTTGTGGCTTCCGCTGGGGTACACTTCCGGGCATTTTATTTATTAACATTCGCTGCCAGTCACGACTTGAAGGAAACAATAATCCTTATCTATTGTTTCCTTCAAGGACTGAGAGGCCGCTTCCCAGTTAATAAATTAAATCCCAACAACATTTCCTTCCAGATCCTTCCAGGTGAATTCGCCGCCCTCGCAGATCATATATCCATGAGCAGAACCTTCCTTAGGAATTGATACAGAACCTGGATTCATATAGATAAAATCCCCCATATCTTCATTTGCAGGAATGTGTGTATGACCATTCAGAAGAATATCTCCTTTTTTCAACATCGGAGGATTCTTTGGATTGTGATGATGTCCGTGAGAAGCGAAGATGGTGCGCCCGTCAATTTCAAGGAAGCAGTAGTCGGCAAGAATCGGAAATTCCAGTACCATCTGGTCTACTTCCGTGTCGCAGTTACCACGGACACAGAGCAGCTCCTGTTTCATAGGATTTAACATGGCAATGACTTCCTTTGGATTGTAATCCTTTGGCAGGTCATTACGCGGACCGTGATAAAGGATGTCTCCGAGAAGAAGAAGGCGGTCAGCACCTTCACGTTTGTAAGCGTCAAGCATTTTACGGCAGTAGTAAGCAGAGCCGTGGATATCGGATGCAATCATTAATTTCATATGTATATACCTCACTTTGATATTATATAAGTATCTGTTGTCAGAGCATCTAATATCAGAATGAATATCAGGAGATCTGATATCAGAGCACCTAAAAGAATTTTAACATAAATCCCGGGAAAAATATAACAAAATTAAGAACATTAAATTGTCGACATTCACCATTATACATTTATAAAAGAATGATTTACAATAAAGTTAAGAAATGCAGAAAGCGAGGAAGTAAGATGAAAGCTTACGAAAGATTTTTAAAGTATGTGTCTGTATGGACGACAAGTGATGAGACGAGCGAGACGGTTCCATCGGCAGACAGGGAACTGGTACTTGCAGAGTTACTGGTGGAAGAGATGAAAGAACTGGGAATTGAAGATGCGAGAGTGGATGAGAAAGGATATGTATACGGATCTGTTCCTGCAACACTGGGATGTGAAAATGCACCTGCACTGGGACTGATCGCGCATATGGATACAGCACCGGATGCGCCGGGAGATAATATTCATCCGCAGATCATCGAGAATTACGATGGCAAAGACGTAGTACTTGGAACAAGCGGAAAGACGATCAAAGTAGAAGAATTTCCATATCTGGCAGATTTAAAGGGACGGACATTGATCACGACAGACGGAACAACACTTCTGGGCGCGGATGACAAAGCCGGAATTGCAGAAGTGCTGACTGTCGTAGATGAGATTCTGAAAGAAGGACTTCCACATGGAAAGATCTGTATCGGATTCACACCGGATGAAGAGATCGCAAGGGGAGCAAAGCATTTCGATGTAGAAGGATTCGGTGCGGATTATGGATATACACTGGACGGAAGTGCAGAAGGTGAGATCCAGTACGAGAACTTTAATGCATCTACAGCACTTATTACAATTCATGGTGTCAGTGTACATACAGGAACTGCAAAAGATGTACTGGTGAATTCGCAGACGATTGGAACAGAATTCCACCAGATGCTGCCGGTATCAGAAAGACCGGAGACAACGGAAGGGTACGAAGGATTCTATCACCTGGTAAGCTTTCATGGAAATGTTACAGAGACAAAGATGAAGTACTTTATCCGTGACTTTGATACAGAAGGATTCCATGCAAGAGCGGCAAAAATGCAGGAGATCGCAGACAGTCTGAATGAAAAGTATGGAGCAGGAACGGTTGAAATTGAGATCGTAGAATCCTATTACAATATGCGTGAGAAGATCGAACCATGCATGCAGCTCATTGAATATGCAAAGAAGGCCGCAGAAAATGCGGATATCGTTCCAGATGTTGCGCCGATCCGCGGGGGAACAGACGGTGCAAGATTAAGTTTTAAAGGACTTCCTTGTCCGAATCTTGGAACCGGTGGATATGCATTCCACGGGGTGTATGAGCATATTACGGTAGAAGGAATGGATAAAGCTGTTGCGATGGTAAAAGATATCGTTGGTATGTTTGCAAAATAAACAGGGATTTCTTTGGCGGTTGGTGCTTGTTTGTAATGACGATCTGCTGTATTATGGGGAAGTACAGTAAAGAACCGTTTACATTTGTCAGACAGGAACGGAACAAAACGGAAGATGAAGAGGAATATAATGGAAACAAATATCATATCAGAACTGACAACATTTATAGAACATGCACCGACAGCATTTCATGCGGTTGCAGAATTAAAAGAGATCCTGAAGCAGGAAGGATTCGAAGAATTAAAAGAGTCAGAAAAGTGGAAGGTCAAACCTGGGAAAAGATACTATGTAACAAGAAATAATTCCAGTATCATTGCAGTAAAAGCCGGAAAAGAACTGGACAACTACAGTTTCCATGTGACAGCATCACACAGTGATTCGCCGGCATTTAAACTGAAAGAAAATGCGGAGATTGAGGTCGCAAAGAAATATACGGTACTGAATACCGAAGGTTACGGCGGTATGATCTGCCAGACATGGTTCGATAGACCATTGTCACTGGCCGGAAGAGTTATGGTTAAGAATGGGGAAAGAATCGAAACCAGACTTGTGAAGGTGGACAGAGATCTTCTGATGATTCCGAGTCTTGCAATTCATATGGACCGGAAAGTGAATGAAGGAAGAGCTGTTAATAAACAGATTGATATGTTACCGGTATTATCGGGAAGCGTGAAAGAACAAGGAGAGGTAAGATCCTTAGTTGCAGAAGAATTGGGATTAAAAGATACGGATATCTATGGCATGGATCTGTTCTTGTATAACCGTATGGGAGCGGTCAGATGGGGAAGCAACCGTGAATTTATCGGGTGTCCGAGACTGGATGATCTGCAGTGTGCATTTACATCTATGAAAGGATTCCTGGCAGCGGAAAATGAACAGAATATCAATGTCTATGCCTGTTTTGATAACGAAGAAGTGGGTTCGGGAACAAAACAGGGAGCTGCATCTACATTTCTTTATGATGTATTGTGGCGGATGAACAAAGCACTTGGAAAGAACGAAGAGGAATTCTACCGTGCAGTAGCAGGAAGCTTTATGCTGAGCTGTGACAATGCCCATGCGGTACACCCGAATTACAGGCAGAAGACGGATGCGACAAACTGCGTCTATATGAATGACGGCATTGTGATCAAATCACATGCCGGACAGAAATATACGAGTGATGCGGTCAGTGTGGCAGTATTCAGGATGATCTGCGAAAAAGCAGGCGTACCATTACAGTATTTTGCTAATCGTTCGGATGAAGCCGGGGGAAGTACATTGGGGAATATTGCGATGACGCAGGTGTCCATGAATACAGTGGATATTGGATTACCGCAGCTTGCCATGCACTCGGCCTATGAGACGGCCGGTGTAAAGGACACGGAGTATATGGTGAAAGCGGTAGAGACATTTTATGCATCGCATATCCAGGCTGATTCGGATGGAAATTATCAGATTAACCAGTAGTTAGAAAAATAAAACAGGATAACAGAAGTTATGACAGAATTAGGATACAAGACATTACGTGAAAGAATTGTAGATATTATAAGAAAACGGATCATTAACAGGGAATTGCAGCCGGGGCAGAAGATTGTCGAACAGGAACTCGCAAAGGAATTCAAGACCAGCCGTGCGCCGATCAGAGAGGCACTGCGCGAACTGGAGAACGAAGGTCTGGTAGAATATGTAAGAAATGCCGGATGTTCCGTGAAAGAGATCACATTCGAAGAATCATTTGAAATCTATCTGATGCGTGCGAATTATGAGATTATGGCAGTGCGTCTTCTGGGAGGAAAGATACCGGAAGAAACGCTGCAGGAAATGGAAGAAATCCTGGAACGCATGAAGAATCTGAATGTGGACGAATATGATCAGCTGTTTTCATATGATAATAAGTTCCACAGCTGTCTGATCAGAATGACCGGAATGAAAAGTCTGTATAAGGCATGGAAAAGTCTGAATTATGGGAATATCGTAACGGGTTATAATCTGGCATCGGACAAAAAAGCAGTGATCACACGACAATATCCGATACATAAAGAACTGCTGGAAGCATGCAAGAGCAGGAAAAAAGAAGAAATCTGCAGGGTATTGTCGGATCATTATATGGCTACGATCCACAGACTTTTAAAAGAGCAGGGAATGACGGAAGCAGACACGAAGTTTTCACTGGACTTTCTGATTTCATAAAGAAGTTGTAGAGGAATCTTGGAGAGCATGATTCCGGGAAAATGAATGATGGATGAAAAAGAGAGATGTTGGTGTAATGACACAGGCATTTCTTTTTTTGTCATGTGTTGTAAGGAGATGCCTGTAACGATCTTTTTAGCATGCGGCAGGTTTTAAAATGACAGATGTTGTGCATAAAACACAAAAAGAGATATAAAATACAAATAATATGTTGAAAAATATACAAAAATATGATATATTACATTCAAACATTGACGATTGTCGACAAAAGATATTAAAGCTTGCAGAACGTCCATAGGGAGATATGAATATGTTCAAAAAAGTAGAACTTGGATTTCTGTTTGTCGGACTGGCATTTGGTGTGATGGCATTATGTGAAATTACCCGTGGAGTCGGAGCAGATGCTTCGGTAAAAGCAAGTGTACTCTGGCCGAGGGAGAAGAGTAGAAAAATATATCAGCTGAAGCAGTCATCGGAAGGAAGTATGCGAAATGAGTCTTTGGAAATATAAATATTTTTTGGATGTAGTGGAACTCAAGAGTTTTACAAAGGCCGGAGCAAGAAATTATGTAACACAGACGGCAGTAAGTCAGCAGATCGCCTCTTTGGAAAAAATGGCGGGAGGGACTCTGCTGGAGAGAGGCAATGGTGAGATCTGCCTGACAGAATTAGGCGAGATTGTCTATGAATATGCCAGGGAGATGGTGCAGACGTACGAACGGATGCTGCATGAGATAGAAAGATATAAAGAAAGCAGCGTGGTCCGTATCGGAATTGATAGTTCTATAAATAAATTGTTCTGGGCAAAGATGCAGAAGATGATTAATGATAAACATTCTGAAGCAGACTTCCGTTTCAGTAAACTGGATTCCTACATAGGCAGTCGGATGTTGAGAGAAAATACATTGGATATTTATATCGGATACGGACTGAATGAGTTGGAGCGGCCGGAGGAAATAGGAGAAAAGCCGTTGATATCCAGCCGGATCGGGGCATATATCGGACATGAATCATCGATAAATGAGCAGCCGGAGTTTAAAGCAAAGGATCTTGAGCGTTATACCAGATATGGAACAAAGTCATATTTATGCAGTATGATGAATGGACAAAAGAATGATCCGCAGTTGCTTACACAAGGAATAGAATTGGTTGACAATGTGGATACCATGAAATTAAAGGTAGAATTTAACGACGGATATGCACTGGCAGACAGTCAGTATTTCTCCTATAGTGATGGAGATATGCTGCTGCTTCCGGGATATGAAGGAGAGTGCGTGATCAAAGCATTCTACAGAAAAAAAAGAAACAAAAAGAAAGTAAAAGAGATTCTGGAAGAAATTAAAAATGTAGTGAACTCATAAGAAAAAATTATCGATCGTGAAAAACGATCGATAATTTTTTCGGCAATTTTAAAGGAGAAAAC
>NZ_JAMOYX010000041.1:0-29200 GCF_023669465.1 Dorea sp. MB18-49 | reverse complement strand
GACATTTTTTGAGCCGGCATAAAAATGATTTTTACAACAGTTAGAAACAGAAACGAGGCGAGAAAAGAATGAAATATGAATACATGAAGGAGTCAGAGCAGATGCTTCAGTACTTCCAGTTTCCGAAGTTTTTGCTAAAACTGCGAATTTCTCAAACTGCAAAATTCCTTTATATGATTTTGTATGACCGGGCACGGATATCGAGAATGAATAGTTGGATAGACAAGTATGGAAATGTTTATCTGATTTTTCCGATAGAGGAATTGTCTGCTCAAATCGGTAAATGTAAATCTTCTGTAAAAACAGCATTGAAGGAATTAGATGATGTGGGACTATTGGTTCGCAGATCTGGTGGTTTTTCAAAACCCAATCATTTATATATAAAAATTCCATCTGATGAGATTGGTTTACAGCTGGTTGAGAATAAGGCGGTTGAAAAGATGGTTGCAACAGAGTCGGAAAAGCAACCTTCATCTGGTCGTAAAAATGGCTGTGCAGGAGTCGGAAATGTGGCACCTAGTAAAGTAACTGAGAAATATAAAAGAAATAAATATCATGAAGTAAATTATTGCTATGGAGAAGGAGAGAGTTTGTGATGAGAGAAGAAGATATCGTATGTGTAGGCAGTGATGGTTTGCAATACTGCAAAGTCTGTGGGGAAGCGAAAGAAGCTTTTTTCCCCGAGGGTGGCTTTATGGGGATGAAAAAACATACTAGGCAATGTGCCTGTGACAGAAAAGCGTATGAAGAAGAACAAAAATATTTTAAAGAGAAAGAACACCGGGAATTAGTCAGTAGAAATACGAGCATCTGTTTTGACGAGAGCAGGATGGAAGAGTGGACATTTGAGAATGCAGATATGTCAGATGCAGTAATGCATAAGGCAAAAAGCTATGTTGATAACTGGGAGGAAATGAAAAGAAATCATATAGGCTGTTTGTTCTGGGGACCGGTTGGTACCGGGAAAAGTTATATTGCCGGGTGTATTGCCAATGAACTTCTTAAGCGGGAAGTAACGGTAAAGATGACAAATTTCAATACCATTATTGATGATATATTTCCACTGGCAGACAAAACGGAATATATCAATGCATTGGCTTCTTACCAGCTTTTGATTATTGATGATCTTGGAGTGGAACGAAATTCAGAATATGCGTTAGGAATTGTTTTTAGCGTCATAGACCGCAGGATCCGTTCGGGACGACCTTTGATCATCACAACCAATCTTCCGCTGAAAGAAATAAAAAGCGAGACCATGTTGGACAAAAGGCGTATCTATGATCGTATTTTAGAAATGTGTACACCAATGTATGTTGGAGGTACAAGTAAACGAGAAGCGATTGCAAGTATGAAAATGGAGAAAGCGAAAACGTTGTTGAATACAAAGAATGATCGTGTGTATTGCGGATAGAAGTGTATGCTACGCACGTTAAATAATAAGGGAAGGATTTTATGAGCAAACAACATGTTGCGATATGTGAAAAAGTGGCTCTTACAATTGAAGAGGCAGCAGAATACAGTAATATTGGACAAAACAGAATAAGTGGTCTTTTGAAAGAACCGAGATGTCCGTTTGTGCTTTACGTAGGCACGAAAAAACTTGTAAAGAGAAAAGAATTTGAAAAATTCATTTCGGAAAGTGTGGAAATATAAATGATTGACAGGAGATGGGGCAGGAGATGAGATGAAAATGAATATTCACAAAAATAAGATGCTATGGTATAATACAAGGTACTGTATTAGGGCTTCTTATGAGAGGAGCTGAAATATGGGAAAAGATTTAAAAGGCAAAGAACTTGGCAAGGGAATATCCCAGGAAAGTACGGGATTATACTCAGCCAGATTTGTAGATCGGTTTGGAAAGAGAAAACATAAACGATTCAAAAAGCTGCAAGAGTGCAGAGCATGGATTGCTGATGCGACTTATGTGGATGAACACAGTGATATTTCAATGCCATCAGATATGCTGGTCGATCAATGGTTTGATTATTGGATTGGGATAAAAAAGAAAACAGTCCGTTCAAATACTGTTCGCAATTATACGGAGAGATATATTAAAAATATTAAACCGGTAATTGGGAAGATGACACTATCAGACGTGAAACCACTTCAATGTCAGAAAATATTTTATGATATGGCAGATCAGGGGTATCGCACATCTACAATTTATCAGGCAAGAATTGCATTATACAATATGTTTGAGTATGCAAAAGAGAATGAAGTCTTGCGTAGCAATCCCTGTAAAAAATCTGTGAAAAGTGATATGGGAAAGCCTTCTGAGAAGAAGGTTGCTTTAACAAGAGACATACAAAAAACATTTTTACAATATGCAGAAAATCAAAGCTATGAAAATCAGTATCGTTTTATACTACAAACCGGATTGCGAACAGGCGAATTGGTAGGATTGAAATGGGGAGATGTCGATTTTAAATCCAAAACAATTCAGATTCGCAGAAGTATGGAATATCGTTACAGTGCAAAGGAGTGGCGTATCGGAGAACCAAAGAGTAAATCAGGTTACCGTACGATACCCTTAACAGAAGAAGCGGTTTCTATACTAAAAAAACAAAAAGAAAAGAATAAGAGGATTTCAGAAATTTCAACAGAATGGGAAGAATTTGTGTTTCTGTGTCGAAAAGGAACACCTGTCAAGAACAGTACATATGATACAGCGCTGTTTAAAATCTGTGACAAAGCAAAAATTCCAAGATTTTCGATGCATATCTTGAGACATACTTTTGCTACCAGATGTATTGAAGCAGGAATGAAACCGAAAACACTTCAGATGTTACTGGGCCATTCGAATATTGGAATTACAATGAACTTATATGTTCATACTACCGAGGAAGAAAAGAAAAAAGAAATGGACTTGGTAGCAGAAGCACTTATGGCAATGTAATGGCCCACTAAATGGCCCACTTGCAAAAATAAGTATGCTGAAATCCCTTGAAATCAAAGGATTTATAGGAGGAAATAGAAAAAATGAAATTAGGAATCGTAGGATTACCAAACGTAGGAAAGAGTACACTGTTTAACTCACTTACAAAGGCCGGAGCAGAATCAGCTAACTACCCGTTCTGTACCATCGACCCGAACGTAGGAGTTGTAACTGTACCGGATGAAAGATTAAATGTACTGGGAGAGATGTATCACACAAAAAAAATCATCCCGGCAGCAATTGAATTCGTTGATATCGCTGGACTCGTAAAAGGTGCTTCAAAAGGAGAAGGACTTGGAAACCAGTTCCTTGCCAATATCCGTGAAGTAGATGCAATCGTACATGTAGTAAGATGCTTTGAGAACAGCAATATCGTACACGTAGACGGAAGCATTAATCCACTTCGTGATATCGAGACAATTAACTTAGAGCTGATCTTCTCTGATCTTGAAATCCTGGAAAGAAGAATTTCCAAAGTTTCCAAAGTTGCAAGAAATGATAAATCAGCAGCAAAAGAACTCGGACTTCTGAATAAGGTTAAAGCACATCTCGAAGACGGAAAGCTTGCAAAGACATTCGAAGAAGTAGATGACGAGGAAGAACAGGCATGGCTGGAAAGCTACAATCTTCTGACTTACAAACCAGTGATCTATGCAGCAAATGTATCTGAAGACGATCTGGCAGATGATGCGGCTAATAACGAAGGGGTACAGGCTGTTCGTGAGTATGCCAAGGGAGAGCAGAGTGAAGTATTCGTTGTATGTGCAGAGATCGAAGCAGAGATTTCAGAACTGGATGATGATGAGAAGAAGATGTTCCTGGAAGATCTTGGATTAAAAGAGTCTGGTCTGGAAAAACTGATCAAAGCAAGCTATAAACTGCTTGGACTTATCAGTTACCTGACAGCAGGTGAGCCGGAAGTCCGTGCATGGACGATCACAGAAGGAACAAAGGCACCTCAGGCAGCCGGAAAGATCCATTCTGACTTTGAAAGAGGATTCATCCGTGCAGAGGTTGTATCTTATGATGATCTGATCGCATGCGGAAGTCACACAGCAGCCAAAGAAAAGGGTCTGATCCGTCTGGAGGGAAAAGACTATGTGGTAAAAGACGGAGACATCATGCTGTTCCGTTTCAATGTATAAGCATACTAAACATGCTGAAAACACATAAGAAAATGTATAAATAGAAAAGCTGGCATGGTATGTGCCGGCTTTTCTGCCAATCTGGAAAGTCATATCTATAAAGAAAAAGGAAAGGGAAAAAGAAATGCACAGAACAATTGATTTTCCGAATCTGGGAATTCATTTAAAATCTGTCGGAGATCATATCACCGTATTTGGATTTGATATTGCATATTATGGGATCGTCATAGGAATTGGGATCCTGGCGGGACTCATGCTGGCAGTAATGGAAGCAAAGCGCACACATCAGAATGTAGAGGATTATTATGATCTGGCAATATACGGAGTAATCTTTTCGATTATCGGAGCAAGAGCATATTATGTGATCTTCTCCTGGGATATGTATAAAGACGACATTAAGAGCATCATTAATATCCGTGAGGGAGGACTTGCTATATACGGTGGTGTAATTACTGCAATTATTGTAGTATTCATATTTGCAAAAATAAAAAAAATATCACCGTTTCTTTTATTTGATACCGGCGGATTTGGTCTGATCACCGGACAGATGATTGGAAGATGGGGAAATTTTTTTAACCGAGAAGCATTCGGTGAATATACAAATGGCTTATTTGCAATGAGACTTCCGGTAGATGCAGTCAGAAGCTCAGACATTACTACAAAGATGTGGAATCATGCAGAGACCGTAAAAGGGGTCATGTACATTCAGGTTCACCCGACATACCTGTATGAATCCATGTGGTGCCTGATGGTGCTGATCATTATGCTGCTATACCGCAAACACAAGAAATTCGATGGAGAGGTCTTCCTGATCTATCTCTTAGGCTACGGTCTTGGCAGATTCTGGATCGAAAGCCTCAGAACAGATCAGCTTTTATTGCCGAAAGTTGGACTTCCGGTATCACAACTTCTGGCAGGCACAATTGTGATAGTATCAGCAATCCTGGTTATTACAGGCAGAAAAAAAGCCGCACGCATCAAAAGTACGGAATCAAATCAGTAAGACAGATATAAAAAAGCAGGCATTCTTTCAATAGAACGCCTGCTTTTTTATACCAAAGTATACAACAGAACTTGCCGGTGGTAAGTCCTGTGATCTACATATTGATTTTGCTAAGTGCAGCTGCATCAGCCACAATCGTAACATCATTGTGAAGCTGAAGGATAGAAGCAGGAACTTCCGGAGTAATTGGGCCGTATAATACTTCTTTTAAGATTGCAGCTTTATCTTCTCCGCTTACGACTACGAGGATCTTCTTTGCCTGCATGATATTTTTAATACCCATTGTGTAGGCCTGTCTTGGAACATCATCTTCGGATTCGAAGAAACGTTTGTTGGCTTCAATCGTGCTTTCTGTCAGATCTACACAGTGTGTCTCTTTTTCAAAAGCAGCACCTGGCTCGTTGAATCCGATATGTCCGTTGTGTCCAAGACCGAGAAGCTGAAGGTCTACGCCGCCCTGTTTGCGGATGATCTCATTGTATTCACTGCAGGCTTTGTCAGAATCTGCTTCCAGTCCGTTCGGAACGAAAGTACGTGTTTTATCGATATTTACATGATCGAAAAGATTGGTGTTCATGAAATATCTGTAGCTCTGGTCATTTTCCGGACTGAGTCCTTTATATTCATCGAGGTTCACGCTTGTAACCTGAGAAAAATCAAGATCACCTTTCTTATACCATTCAATCAGCTGTTTATAAGTACCGACCGGTGAAGATCCGGTTGCAAGTCCAAGTACACAGTTTGGTTTCATAATGATCTGTGCAGAAATAATGTTTGCTGCTTTACGGCTCATATCCTGATAGTCTTTTGCTTTATAAATTACCATAATAATAACCTCTCCTTATTCAATTGTTTTTTGTTTCTGAATACCAGTATATACATTATAAATGAATTTTCAAGTGAAATAGAAAGAACAGAAACTACTTTCAAAACTGGAAAGAAACTACCTGGAATTGTGCAAGTTGCACAAAATAAAAGACGAAAAATAAGGAAAATAGGATAGGGGAATTGAAAAGAATGAAAGAGCTTTCAACAACTACAAAGACACTTGAAAATAAAATCGAACAATATTATACTGATTGCAGAACGAAGGAGGGAACAAAACAATGAATCAGAAAGTTGAAAATCTGAAAGGAAAATTAATCGTTTCTTGTCAGGCATTATCGAATGAACCTTTACATTCTTCATTCATTATGGGAAGAATGGCACTGGCTGCAAAACAGGGAGGTGCAAGCGGAATTCGTGCAAATACAAAAGAAGATATCAAGGAGATACAGTCACAGGTTGATCTGCCGATCATCGGAATCGTAAAAAGAGATTATGATGACAGTGATATCTACATTACACCAACGATGAAAGAAATCGAAGAACTGATGGAAGTAAAACCTGAAATCATCGCTATGGACGCTACTATTTCAAAGAGACCTGGCGGAAAGACATTAGATGAGTTCTTTAAAGAAGTAAAAGCAAAATATCCGGATCAGTTATTCATGGCAGACTGTTCTACAGTGGAAGAAGCACTGCATGCGGATGAACTTGGATTTGACTTCATCGGAACTACAATGGTTGGTTACACAGAGCAGAGCAAGGGCGATAAGATCGAGGCAAATGATTTCGAAATCTTAAGAAAGATTGTCGCAAAAGCAAAACACAGAGTCATTGCAGAAGGTAACATCAACACACCGGAAAAAGCAAGACACGTGATCGAACTTGGAGCATACAGCGTTGTTGTCGGTTCTATTATCACAAGACCACAGCTGATCACAAAATCATTTGTGGAAGAAATGGAAAGATAATTCCCTAAAGGATTTATTGATAACATTATAAAAAGATAAAGCAATATATCAAAAAAGAAAAGGAGAAAAAACAATGAGAAATCTTGAAAAGTACAAAGGCGTGATCCCAGCATTCTATGCATGTTATGACAACGAAGGCAATGTAAGTCCGGAAGGCGTACAGGCACTGACAAAGTACTTCGTAGAAAAAGGTGTAAAAGGTGTATACGTTAACGGTTCATCAGGAGAATGTATCTACCAGAGCGTAGAAGACCGTAAGATCATCCTTGAGAACGTTATGAAAGCAGCAGAAGGAAAGCTTACAGTAATCGCACACGTTGCATGCAACAACACAAAAGACAGCCAGGAGCTTGCAAGACATGCAGAAAGCCTTGGAGTTGATGCAATCGCAGCAATCCCACCGATCTACTTCCACCTGCCAGAGTATGCAATCGCTCAGTACTGGAATGACATCAGTGCAGCAGCACCAAACACAGACTTCGTAATCTACAACATTCCACAGCTTGCAGGAGTAGCTCTTACACAGGGACTTTTCGCAGAGATGAGAAAGAATCCTAACGTAATTGGTGTTAAGAACTCTTCTATGCCGGTACAGGATATCCAGATGTTCAAACAGGCAGCAGGTCCTGACTACATCATCTTCAACGGACCAGATGAGCAGTTCATGAGTGGACGTGTCATCGGAGCTGAAGGAGCAATCGGTGGTACATACGGAGTTATGCCGGAATTATATCTGAAATTAGACGAGTATGTAAGAGCCGGAAAGATGGAAGAAGCAAGAGAAATCCAGTATGCTTGTGATGAGATTATCTATAAGATGTGCTCTGCACACGGAAATATGTACGCAGTGATCAAAGCTATGTTAAAGATCAACGAAGGTCTGGAACTTGGCGGAGTAAGAGAGCCACTGCCGGCATTAGTAGAAGAAGACATGGCTATCGTTGAAGAAGCAGCTAAGATGGTTCGCGACGCAAAAGCTAAATATCTGTAAGATTATATAAAAAATACGTGAAAGAAAAATATCTGTAAGGAGAGAGACGATGCAAGGGTTTACCGTAGTAGATTTAGTTATTTTAGTAGTTTATCTCGCGGCTGTACTGTTCGCCGGCCTTCATTTCGCAAAGAAAGAAATGAAAGGAAAAGAGTATTTTAAAGGAGACGGAACTGTACCGTGGTGGGTAACTTCCGTATCAATTTTCGCAACACTGTTAAGTCCGATTTCATTCCTGTCATTAGCAGGAAACTCATACGCAGGAACATGGATCATGTGGTTCGCACAGCTTGGTATGCTGTTAGCTATCCCGATCACGATTAAATTCTTCCTGCCAATCTACAGCAAACTGGATATTGATACAGCATATCATTATTTGGAACTGAGATTCGGAAGCAAAGGACTTCGTGTACTTGGAGCTGTAATGTTCATCATTTACCAGATCGGACGTATGTCAATCATCATGTACCTTCCATGTATGGTACTTGGAAGTCTGACTGGAATCAGCGTAAACTTATTGATCATTATCATGGGTATCATTGCTATTATTTACTCATACACAGGAGGTCTGAAATCCGTACTTTGGACAGACTTCATCCAGGGATCTGTACTTCTGATCGGTGTTACTTTCGCACTGATCTTCCTGCTGGTACACTTAGACGGTGGATTTGGAGCAATCATGCATGCACTTACAACAGAGCATAAATTCCTTGCTGTAGATCAGCCGATCTTCAACCCTAACATTTTCAAAGACAGCGTATTTATCATGATTGTTGGTGCCGGATTCAATACAATGGGATCCTATGTATCAAGTCAGGATATTGTACAGCGTTTTACAACTACAACAGATACTAAAAAACTGAACAAAATGATGCTTACAAACGGAGGATTATCTATCTTCATCGCAACAGTATTCTACCTGATCGGTACAGGATTATACGTATTCTATCAGCAGAATACACTTCCACCGGCAGCAGCTCAGGACCAGATCTTCGCATCTTACATCGCATTTGAGCTTCCGGTTGGTGTAACAGGACTTCTGTTAGCAGCTATTTATGCAGCAGCACAGTCTACACTTTCCACAGGTCTGAACTCTGTAGCATCAAGCTGGACACTGGATATTCAGGCAAGACTTTCTAAGAAAGAATTAAGCTTTGAGAAACAGACAAAGATCGGACAGTATGTATCTCTGATCGTCGGTATCTTCGCAATCGTAGTTGCTATGGTACTGGCTAATGGCGGAGTAAAATCTGCATACGAATGGTTCAATGGATTTATGGGATTGGTACTTGGTATCCTGATCGGAACATTTATCCTTGGAGCATTTACAAAGGTTGCAAATACATTCGGAGCAGTATGTGCATTCGTTGCAGCATCTGCAGTAATGGTATATATCAAATACTTCGTACCTGCTGATCATGTATCAATCTGGTCATACTCAATCATCTCAATTGTAGTATCACTGGTGATCGGTATTCCGGCAAGTATCATCTGGAGAAAGGTAAAAGGAGACGATTCCGTACCTGCTCCTGATACAACCATTTACAAAAACTAAGAAGGAGTGAAAAATCCGTGATTTTTGGAAATATCAATAATTTATCTGAATTTCCATTTCTGGAAGAGCAGGTAAAAGAGTGCTTTGAATATGCAAAGACACACGACCTTGCATCTTATGAAAAGGGAAGTCATGAAATCGATGGTGACAGACTGTTTGTCAATATCGTAGAATATACAACAACAACACCGGAAGAACGTTTCTGGGAAGCACATAAAAATTATCTGGACGTCCATGTAATGATCCATGGAAATGAACAGATCGATCTGAACTTCATTCAGAATATGGAATTAAAAGATTTTGTGGAAAAAGATGATTTTCTTCCAATGGATGGAGAAAAGAATTCTTCAGTAGTCCTGACAGATGGAGATTTCCTGATCTGTTATCCAAGTGACGGACACAGAACAGCGGTTCAGGTTCAGGAACCGGAAGCCATCAAAAAGGCAATATTCAAAGTAAAGATCTAATCAGAAAAGTCGAGGGCAAACCATGAAAGAACGGTTTGCCCTTTTCTGGCCTAACGAGTATAATGAAGGATAGTGAAAGAGGAAAAGAAGAAATGAAAAAATATATTAGTATTGATATCGGCGGCACAGCCATCAAATATGGGATTGTAAGCGAGAATGCAGAAGTACTGTTAAAAAAAGAAATGAAGACAGAAGCACAAAAAGGCGGACCGGCGATCCTTGAGAAAGTGATCGGTATCGTAGAAGAGTTAAAAGGTGAAGCAGATGCAGGTGTGTGTATCTCTACTGCAGGTATGGTGGACATCGAAAAAGGAGAAATCTTCTATTCTGCACCGTTGATCCCGAATTATATCGGAACGGCATTTAAAAAGACAGTAGAAGAACGATTCGGAATTCCATGTGAAGTGGAAAATGATGTAAACTGTGCCGGACTTGCAGAGTATAAAGCAGGTGCGGCTGCAGGAAGCAAGGCAGCAGTGATGTTGACGATCGGAACCGGAATCGGCGGCTGTATCCTTCTGAATGGTGAAGTGTTCCACGGATTCAGCAACAGTGCATGTGAAGTTGGATATATGCATATGGATGACAGTGATTTCCAGACACTCGGAGCAGCAAGCATCCTGACAAAGAAAGTAGCTGCGTGGAAGGAAGAACCAACCGAAAACTGGAGCGGATATCACATTTTCGAAGAGGCGAAAAAAGGCGATGAGATCTGTAACCGTGCAATTGACGAGATGGTGGATGTACTTGGAAAAGGAATTGCCAATATCTGCTATGTAGTGAATCCGGAAGTTGTTGTACTTGGCGGTGGAATTATGGCACAGGAAGCATTCTTAAAAGATAAGATTGAAAAAGCAGTAGAAAAATATCTGGTGTCCAGTATGTGGGAGCATACAAGGATTGCATTTGCCAAGAATCAGAACAATGCCGGTATGCTTGGAGCATTCTATCATTTCCAGGGAAGACATGCATAGTCCGGAGTTATAAAATAAAGAAGCAGGAATAGTAAGATATGGAATATTATGTAAAATCAGTCGTTCCGATCATAGAATCGAATTATGATAAATTTACGACAGTGGAACGGAATATCGCAGATTTTTTTATACAGAACAGAAAGAAAGTGGATTTTTCATCAAAATCCATTTCCGAGAGACTCTTCGTATCAGAAGCGTCGTTATCCAGATTTGCGAAGAAATGCGGATATCGCGGATACAGAGAATTCATCTATCAGTATGAAGAGACATTTGTAGAAAAGCAGGAATCCATTACCGGTAATACGCGAATGATCCTGAATGCGTATCAGGAACTTCTGAATAAGACTTACAGTCTGGTGGATGAGGCACAGATTGCAAGGATCAGCAGATATCTGAATCAGGCGGAGCGTGTGTTCGTGTGCGGAACTGGAAGTTCCGGTCTGGCAGCAAGAGAGATGGAACTGCGTTTTATGCGAATCGGTGTGGATATTGATTCGCTGGTAGAAAGAGATATGATGCGTATGCAGGCGGTATTCCAGGACAGAAGAAGCCTCGTATTCGGAATCAGTATCAGCGGATCCAAGGAAGAGGTCTTGTTTCTTCTGAAAGAAGCATATCGGAAAGGTGCGAAAACGATTCTTTTTACGGCGAACAACCGGGGTGACTTCGAGCAGTTCTGCACAGAAGTTGTTCTGATTCCATCACTCAGACACCTGAATCATGGGAATGTAATCTCACCGCAGTTCCCGATTTTGGTCATGCTTGATATTATCTATTCTTACTATTTGGAACAGGATAAATATGAAAAAGAAGTTCTGCATGATAATACACTGCGTGCACTGGAAGAAGGAGAAGGGATGCACAGGAGTTTTTAGAATGTTAAGAGGTATGTTGGGAAAAAATAAAATGGAGGATATATAAAATGATAATCAAAAATGTAATTGTCTATACAGAAGACAAAAAATTTACAGCAGGCGGCATTGTTGTTCACGATGACAAGATCGAAAGCATTTACACGACAGAAAACGTACCGGATATGCTGGGGGAAGAAGTCGTTGACGGACAGGGGGCATACGCAATCCCGGGACTGATCGATCTGCATTTCCACGGGTGTATGGGAGATGACTTCTGTGATAACAGTAAAGAGGCTATTGAAAATATTGCAAAATATGAGGCTTCTGTGGGTGTTACAACAATCGCACCGGCAACGATGACACTTCCGGTAGAAGAACTGGAAGATATCTTAAGAACAGCAGCAGAATACAAAAAAGAACAGAATCCGAAGGGAGCGGATCTTGTAGGCGTGAACATGGAAGGCCCGTTCATCAGCCCGGTGAAAAAAGGAGCGCAGGATGAAAGAAATATCATGCCTTGTGATACGGCCATTTGTCAGAGATTCCTTGATGCTTCGGAAGGACTTGTGAAGTTTGTAGGACTTGCGCCGGAAGAAAGCGAGGACGCAGTTGCATTTGTAGAAGCAATGAAAGATAAAGTGAACATTTCGCTTGCACATACCAATGCGGATTATGCACATGCGAAAGCAGCATTCGATGCCGGAGCAAATCATGCCGTACATCTCTTTAATGCGATGCCTGCATTCACTCACCGTGAACCGGGTGTTGTAGGAGCAGTGTCCGACAGTGCACATGTAATGGCAGAAATTATCTGTGACGGTGTACATATCCACCCATCTATGGTAAGAGCAGCGTTCAAGATGATGGGAGCAGACCGCATGATCCTGATCAGTGACAGCATGCGTGCAACCGGAATGCCGGACGGACAGTATACACTTGGCGGTCTGGATGTAAAAGTAGTTGGAAATCATGCGACACTGGTATCTGACGGAGCACTTGCTGGATCAGTAACAAACCTTGCTGACTGCCTGCGTACAGTAGTTAAAAAGATGGAGATCCCACTTGAGACAGCTATTGCATGTGCGACGATCAATCCGGCTAAGAGTCTTGGAATTGAAGATACATATGGTTCGATCGCACCGGGAAAGAAAGCGAATATCGTATTATTAGACGAGAATTTGGAGCTTAAGATGGTAATTAAGGACGGACAGGAATTATAATTCATGCAATTTATAGTATAAGGCCATTTGGTGTTAAGGACAGATGAAAAAGATTATATTTTTAGGTGACAGTATTACAGATGCCAGTCATTGCTTTTTAGAAAATCCACTGGGAAACGGTTATGTGAATATGGTGGCTGAGAAGTTGAATGACAGTGACGGCGGAAGGAAGAAGTACGACATTATGAATCGAGGACATGATGGATTCACGATTCATGGAGTGAAACGTATATTGGAGAAGGAATGCATTTTAAAACGACCGGATGTCGTAAGCATTCTGATAGGATGCAATGACGTCGGAGTTATGATGAATACAGGAAAGAGCCTGGAAGAACAGCAGTTTGAAGCCTGTTATGAAGCCATTGTGAAAGAAATTACAGAGCAATCGGATGCAAAGCTTATCTGTATGTCGCCATTTATAGTGCCATATCCCAGAATGTATGAAAACTGGATTCCGGGAATAAAACAGACAGAAAGAATCGAAAAAAAGATTGCAGAAAAATATCATGCGGACTTTCTTGCGCTTCAGGACATGATAATATTGAAAGCAGAAAAAGCAGGATATGAGAGTGTTACAACGGATGGTATTCATCTGACAGAATATGGAAATGAAATAATTGCAGGAGCATGGCTGCAACTTTTTGAAAAAATAAAAGATGGAGATTAAAAATCATCTTGACAAAGTTCATCAAATCAGTTAGTCTTTAACACAGACAGGAAAATAATATACAGATATCACAAAGGCTTGGAAAAGAAGAAGTAGTGATTCACACACCCATACAGAAAGCTGCCGGTTGATGAGAGGCGCATGAAAGAGTGAAGAATGAATACGTCTTGGAGCTGCACACCGAAATGATACACGATAAGAATTATGAGTGTTTTCGAAAGTAGGCTGTGACGTCGGGCACACGTTATAGTGCAAAGGTCTGTGAACACGCAGATTGAATGAGGCTGAATACACAGGTAATCAGCGAAATAAGGTGGTACCACGGTTAATATCGTCCTTATCCAATATTGATTGGATAAGGACTTTTTTTGACCAGTTATGTGGGAAAATCGCTTTCTGAAAAGCATATTTGCAAGCTGAAGTAAAGTGAGAATTCTGTAAATCATTAACATAATAAAAGGAGAATAAAAATGGGAATTTATGAAGAACTCGTTGCAAGAGGTCTGATCGCACAGGTAACAGACGAAGACAGGATCAAAGACTTGGTCAACAATGGAAAGGCTACATTCTACATCGGATTTGACCCGACAGCAGACAGCCTTCACGTAGGACATTTCATGGCACTGTGTCTGATGAAACGTCTGCAGGAAGCAGGAAATAAACCAATCGCACTGATCGGTGGAGGAACAGCTATGATCGGTGATCCATCCGGAAGAACAGATATGCGTCAGATGATGACACCGGAGACAATCCAGCACAACTGTGACTGCTTTAAGAAACAGATGAGTCGATTTATCGATTTCTCAGATGGAAAAGCATTGATGGTTAATAACGCTGACTGGTTGATGGGACTGAACTACATCGAAGTATTACGTGAAGTCGGAGCACATTTCTCCGTTAACCGTATGCTGACAGCAGAGTGCTACAAGCAGAGAATGGAAAAAGGACTCAGCTTTCTTGAGTTCAACTACATGATCATGCAGGCATATGACTTCTATGAGTTATACCAGAAATACGGATGTAACCTTGAGTTTGGCGGGGACGACCAGTGGAGCAACATGCTTGCAGGTACAGAACTGATCCGTCGTAAACTCGGAAAAGACGCTTCTGCCATGACGATCACACTGCTTCTGAACTCAGAAGGTAAAAAGATGGGTAAGACACAGAGTGGTGCTGTATGGCTTGATCCGAACAAGACATCTCCATTCGAATTCTATCAGTACTGGAGAAATGTCGCAGATGCAGATGTATTAAAATGTATCCGTATGCTGACATTCCTTCCGTTAGAAGAGATCGACAAGATGGACAGCTGGGAAGGAGCACAGCTTAACACAGCAAAAGAGATTCTTGCATTCGAGCTTACAAAACTGGTTCACGGTGAAGAAGAAGCACAGAAGGCACAGGAGGCAGCAAGAGCATTATTCTCAACAGGTGCAGCAGCAGATATGCCAAAGACAGAACTGACAGAAGAAGACCTTACAGACGGTAACATCGATATCCTGACAATGTTAGTAAAATCAGGACTGACAGCTTCTAAGTCAGAAGCACGCCGTGCCGTACAGCAGGGTGGAGTATCTGTAGATGGTGAGAAGGTGACAGATGTATTCCAGACATTTGCCGGAGAAGCATTAAGTGGAGAAGGCGTAGTCCTGAAAAAGGGTAAGAAAAACTTCCGTAAAGTGTTAGTAAAGTAGTATAATTATAAAAGAATACAGTAAAATTGCAGGCAGTGAATACTCACTGTCTGTAATTCTAAAAGCAAAGATGTACTCTTGCTACTGTTTCATACTTAATTTTGTGAGAGTACATAAAGACGATAAGGAGGATATGGAAATGGCATTTAAAGAAGTAGCAATTGAAAGTCTGGAATTCAACCCATTCACAAAGATTTCAAAAGAGTGGATGCTGGTAACAGCAGGAGATGAAAAAAAGAGTAACACCATGACAGCAAGCTGGGGTGGTGTCGGAATCATGTGGGGAAAGAATATCGCAACTGCATATATCCGCCCACAGAGATACACGAAGAAATTCATGGATGAGACCGGTATGTACACGCTTTCTTTCCTGTCAGAAGATTACAGAAAAGCATTAAGCGTATGCGGATCTGTATCAGGAAAAGACGTAGAAGATAAATGGAAAGAAGCAGGTCTTCATCCATATGCGGTAGACGGAACAACTGCAGTTGAAGAAGCAGATCTGATCTTCGTATGCAAGACTCAGTATACACAGGATATGAAACCGGAATGTTTCGATGTTAAGGAAAATGATGAGAAATGGTATCCGGATAAGGATTATCATACAATGTATATGGGCGAGATCGTGAAAGTATTGAAAAGAGTATAGCCAATCATGCAAAAGAAAATTGATTTGGTAAACGGACCTGTATTATCATCTCTTACCAGACTGGCTGTCCCGATCATGGCGACGTCATTGATCCAGATGGCGTACAATATGACCGACATGATCTGGATCGGCCGTATCGGAAGTTCGGCGGTAGCGTCTGTTGGGGCAGCAGGAATGTATATGTGGCTTTCCAACGGACTTGCTGCGCTTGCAAAAATGGGAGGGCAGGTTAATGTCGGACATGCACTTGGGGCATCTAATAGTGAAGAGGCCGCAGAATATGCATCCAACGCGTTACAGCTTACGTTGATTTTGGGGATTATTTATGGACTTGTCTGTATATTAGGGGCAAAACCACTGATTCATTTTTTCCATCTGAATCAGGCACAGGTGATCCGGGATGCCATATATTATCTTGAAATTACTTGCGGTCTTGTCTTGTTTTCCTTTTTAAATCAGACGTATACCGGATTATTTACGGCAATCGGTAACAGCAGGCCGGTATTTCTGGCAACAACGACCGGACTGGTTGTTAATATCATCCTGGATCCGGTTCTGATTTTTGGAATCGGACCATTTCCGGTTCTTCGAGTGACAGGTGCAGCAATTGCTACGGTAATCGCGCAGATGATCGTTACAGTTATGTTTTTTATATTTGCGATGAAGGATACCGTACTTTTTCAATATGTAAGATATCTGAAGAAGCCGGATCTGCATCATATGAAAGGAATTGTCAGAATCGGTTTTCCAACGTCTGTTCAGAGTATGCTGTTTACCGGAATATCGATGATCATTGCACGTCTGGTCGCGGGATATGGAGATGCGGCGGTGGCTGTCCAGAAAGTTGGTTCACAGATAGAATCAATTTCGTGGATGACAGCGGATGGTTTTGCAGCAGCGGTGAATTCATTTACATCGCAGAACCATGGCGCAGGTAAGAAGAGACGGATCTATCAGGGATATGTCAGCGCATTAAAAGTAGTATTTGTATGGGGGATTTTCTGTACGCTATTATTAATATGCTGTCCGGCTCCGGTATTCCGGATTTTTATTACAGAAAAAGATGTAATTCCGCTTGGAGTGGATTATCTTCGGATCCTTGGTGTATCGCAGCTTTTTATGAGTCTTGAGATTACGACGGCAGGTGCATTTTCGGGGTATGGAAAGACCGTGCCGCCATCTGTGATCAGTATTGTATTTACGGCGCTCAGGATTCCGCTTGCGCTGATACTGGTTCATACAACACTTGCGCTGAACGGGATCTGGTGGAGTATTACGATTTCGAGTATTCTGAAAGGTGTGCTGCTGTTTGTATGGTTCTACATATTCATGCGGGGAGAGAAACTTATATATAACAGGAAATAACCTGCCAGCGGCAGGTCTTTCAGATAGGGAAGTATGCAAGAGGCACTGCCAGTGGCAGTGTCTTTTGTGTCTTTAAAGAACGAAATGTGGTATAATAGAACAGTGAGTGATCTGCCGGAGCATAGTTTATGGCAGACACAGAAAGGATGGATGAGTAATGTGGGCTTACAATAGTATTTTTTATCAGATTTATCCGATCGGATTCTGTGGGGCACCGGTGCACAATGACGGTGTGTGTGTTCCTCGTATCCGCAAACTTATGGACTGGTCTGAGTATCTTCAGACATTAGGAGTAGATTCAATTCTGTTAAATCCGATCTTTGAATCGGACAATCATGGATATGATACAAGAGATTTTAAGACGATCGACTGCAGGCTTGGAACGAATGAAGATTTTAAAGAGGTCTGTGAAGATCTGCATAAACATAACGTAAAAATTGTACTGGATGGTGTATTTAACCATGTGGGACGAGGCTTCTGGGCATTTAAAGATGTACAGGAGAAGAAATGGGATTCACCGTACAAAGACTGGTTCCATATCAGCTTTGACGGCAACAGCTGCTATAATGACGGATTCTGGTATGAAGGATGGGAAGGCCATTTTGAGCTGGTCAAATTAAACCTTCAGAATCCGGCAGTCGTAGATTATCTGATGGAATGTGTAAAATACTGGATTGACGAATTTGATATCGACGGTCTCCGTCTGGATGTGGCTTATAGTCTGGATCACAATTTCATGAGACGTCTCCGCTCTTATACACAGGAATTAAAACCGGACTTTGCACTGATCGGAGAGGTATTGTTTGGCGATTATAATATTATCGTGAATGATGAGATGCTTCACAGCTGCACGAATTATGAGTGCTACAAGGGATTATATTCCAGCTTTAACAGTATGAATATGTTCGAGATCGCACATTCCCTGCACCGCCAGTTCGGAAGTGATCAGTGGTGTATTTACAGAGGAAAGCACCTGATGACATTTGTGGATAATCATGATGTTACAAGACTGGCAAGCATTCTGACGAATAAGAAACATATTCCGCTGGCATACGGACTGCTTATGGGTATGCCGGGAATCCCGTGCCTGTATTATGGAAGTGAATGGGCTGAGCCGGGGGAGAAAGCACCGGATAATGACTATGCGCTTCGCCCTTGCTTTGAAGAACCAAAGCCAAATGAGCTGACAGAGTTTATTAAGAAACTGATCCGTGTACGCCAGGAAAGTGATGCACTTTGCAATGGTGCTTATAAGAATGTAGTGATCCAGAATCATCAGCTGGTATTCGAGCGCTGCTCAGAGAAAGAACGAGTGATCGTTGCAATCAATGCTGCGGATTATCCATACACTGCCAATGCAGGAGAACTGAATGGAACGGCAGCAGATCTGCTGACCGGGGAAACGGTTACGATGAATGGTCAGCTTGAACTGAAACCATATAGTGTACAGTATTTAAAATTTTAGTATGAAAAATGTACGGGAAGATTCTCGGGAAAAGTACATTTGATCAACGAAAATAAGTAAAAATATAAGAAAAATATGTCAAAAAACAGTTGACACACACGGTACAGTATAATATAATAAGCAAGTATGACAAAAGGAGAAACAGTAAGAGGCCAAAGCCCCGGAATCTTGCTGATTCTGATATATTATCATGAAAATGTTAATGATTCACAGGAGGTAAACCACAATGAAAACTTATATGGCTAATCCAGATAAGATTGAAAGAAAATGGTATGTAGTTGACGCTTCGGAATATACATTAGGACGTTTAGCATCAGAAGTTGCTAAGGTTTTAAGAGGAAAGAACAAACCGGAGTTCACACCACACGTTGATACAGGCGATTATGTAATCGTTGTAAATGCAGAAAAGGTTAATGTAACAGGTAAGAAACTGAATCAGAAGATTTATTACAATCACTCTGAATATGTAGGTGGAATGAAAGAGACTACATTAGCAGAGATGATGGCTAAGAAACCAGAGAAGGTTATCGAACTTGCTGTTAAGGGAATGCTTCCAAAGGGACCTTTAGGAAGATCTATGATCAAGAAACTTCACGTATACGCTGGACCAGAGCACGCTCAGCAGGCTCAGAAACCAGTTGAACTGAAATTCTAAGAAAGGTTAAAAGGAGGATTTTACAATGGCTACTGCAAAATTTTACGGAACAGGTAGAAGAAAAAAATCTGTTGCTAGAGTATATTTAGTACCAGGAACAGGTAAAATTACTATCAATAAAAGAGATATCGATGAGTATTTTGGACTTGAGACATTAAAGGTTGTTGTTCGCCAGCCATTAGCTGCAACAGACACAGAAGGAAAATTTGATGTAATCGTTAATGTTAAGGGTGGTGGATACACAGGACAGGCTGGAGCAATCCGTCACGGTGTTGCAAGAGCACTTCTTGAGGCTGATGCTGATTACAGACCAGTTCTTAAGAAAGCTGGATTCCTTACACGTGATCCACGTATGAAAGAACGTAAGAAATACGGTCTCAAAGCAGCTCGTAGAGCACCACAGTTCTCAAAGAGATAATTTATACGAATCATTCGAGATATACAAAAAAGAAGTACACAGCAGCCCCGGAAATGCAATGTTTCCGGGGTTTTTTTATAAATGCTTATGATTGTTCTAGTTTCTTTTGTTCTTTTTCAATTTGCTTGATACTCTTTTCTGGTGTTGGAAGATCTTCCGGCATTGTGCCACCCAGTTCAGCAATGGTCTGTCTTACCTTCTTCCCAACTTCATAATGTGTATTGTTGGCAGCCTGTTTCCCTTGGATATTTTCACGGCGCAATTTCTCCTCTGTCTGAGTTGCACGGAAAAGATTTGCGGCAAGTTCAGTGCTTCCCATGTGATCCAGTATTTTCTGACTCTTTTTTAATTCTTTACGTGCATGAATCTCTTTTGCACCAAGACCTCCATACAATCCTTGGTATCCATAATTCTGGAATATTGCATAGTCAAGGTTTGATTCAACACCGGCATCTTTGGCTGCAGCAACAAGCAATTTGTTATGTTCTGCCATTTCTTTGCGGATGGCCAAACGCTTACGGTCTTCAGAAAGATTATCATAATCTTCTATCAGTTCCTGTTGACGTGTTTTCACAGCAAAATAGGTTTGGCCAAGTGCAATCACTTCTTTTCGTGGATCACCGTTCATGACAATGAGATAGCAGGCATATCTGGATAGCTGTATATCACCTATATCTTTGCTGGCGGCTCCAGCTTCCACGATTTTGCCAACGTCGGCAAAATGGTCTTCAACGGAATTTCCGCTATTTATGCAAGATTCTTTTGCCTTTTCTATGACGTTTTGAAATCTCCTCCATTGTTTATATTCAAGTGCAATTTGCAATTCCCTTGCACACCAGAATTCCTGACTATATTCATTCACATGCTTGATGTCTTCAAATACAGACTCAGAATAATTCGCTATCTCGTCCATATGAGCCCTCCTTAAAAGTTTATATGCAATGTGTATCTATTGGTTTATTTTGCGAGGCGTTTGATCTAGGTAAAACATGAAAAGAAGTATTGTGACGATCAGAAAGCGTTGCAATAAAAACATTATTGGGATATTTGGCATTAAGATAATCAGCCGCGCCTTGACCGAGAATACCTAAGTCACACTTACTACTAGGATCAACAACTAAATATGATGGTCATCCTCTATACGTGTATTTTTCTATAAGCACACGATCGTTGACTTTCATAGATTTTAATATTTTAGAACGTGGTATACGAGGATTCTTTTTACATGGGTATGAAGTTCCAATAATCCCATAAATATTACACCTCCTAAACTTTAAATGTATGATTCCTTTATTATCTTTATGATATCCTAAGCGTTTCTTTTTATTTCAATGGTTTCATCTATGGCCAAAGCACGGAGCACCATGGCTTGAGTGATTTCATCAGATTTACGGTATTCAATAATAATCTTTTTTCGAGATTGTTTATTTGAAACTCATCAGAAACGTGGGAAGCAGGACGAGATGTTGCGTCCCATCCCATTAGATATGATGGGGTACAACTTAGAATTTCTGATAGTCTGGATATAGTTTCATGGCTGATACTTTTGATTGCTCCACTTTCATATCTTTGAGCCGTGGCTTCTTTGACACCGAGCTGTTCAGCAACATTCAGCAACGTCAATCCTAAAGAAATGCGTCTTTCCCATATTCTGTCATTAATAATCCCCACTCTGTAACACCATCTTTCATAATTGAAATATACCATATACTTACGGTAATGCAAATAAAAATGTGTAAAAAGAAAAGAAACTTACGCAAAACGTATTAATACTGAAACAGCTAAATGCTATATTGAACTTATGCAAGAAGTAAGGGTTGCGAAAGAAGGACTCAATGGTAACGTACAGAACAGATGTAATAGCTATTAAAAAGAGGATGATTAAAACAGGGAAAAAGGTGAGCAAAGAGTGAACAGTAACCTGAGAAGTGCAATCGGCATAGTGTGTAAATGTTATACAAAAATGATAAAAATAAATGAAGATACATAAAAGTAATGGTTAAAATAACTAAGACATGATAGAATAATAGAAAACAAAAAAGCCGTTGCACACGACTTTTTTATGCCGCACCATGCGGCGCCAAAAGGCGATTTCGGGTTTCCCCTTATTTGAACTCGTCTTGTTAATACATGATTACCATAGCATTAGAAATTTCAAATGTCAATATATTTTGGAGGCTTTTTTATGAATTCTGATAAAAGAGAAGATTATTATGTAGGATTAGATATGGGTACAGGATCACTGGGTGGTGCTGTTACGGATACACAGTATCATCTGTTGAAAGTAAAAGGAAAAGATTTTTGGTTTGTAAGGGAATATGAAACTGCAAAATCCCAATTAGACAGAAGAACCCATCGAATCGCAAAAAGAAGGTTACAGCGTCATAAGGCAAGAATCGGATTGATCCGGTCATATTTTGCAGAGGATATACTGAAACATGATCCACTGTTTTATATTCGACAGGATAACAGCAAGTATTATCAGGAAGATAAAGATGCCAGACTGACTACAAAAGACAGCCTTTTTGCAGACCCGGGTTATGGAGACAAAGAATATCATGATGTTAAAGAATACCCTACAATTTTTCATCTGCGGCAGGCACTTCTAAGAGATCAAATAAAAGACGAAGAGAGATATTCGCGCTTCCTGTATCTAGCGATTATCAACATGTTCGAACATCGTGGACACTTTCTTTTGAATACAGAATCCAGTGATCTGAATGCATATATGATAAAAGATGTAGGTGAACTGGTAATGAATGCTATCTGTGGTGTTTCAGAATATGGCTCGGTTACCTATAAGGAAATCATAGAAATTCTGGAAGATAAGAATATTTCAAGGACTGCTAAGAAGGATCAGATAGCATCTAAAATCGATATCAAAAAATCGGAGAAAGCACAGATGGAACGGATCAAATGCCTGTGCGGTATGGAAGCAGATGCCAGAGTTATGTTTGAAATCGAGGCGGATGAAAAGATTAAGATTGCATTTCAGCAGGCTGCTTTTGAAGATGAGAAAGAAGAAATCGAAGTTGCGATTGGAGAAGAACGCTATCTGATCATAGAAAATATGAAACAACTGTATGATTACAGTCAGCTGCAGTCTGTATTGAATGGATTCGATTATCTTTCAGACGCCAGAGTGCAGATGTACGAAAAACATAAAGAAGATCTGCATCTTTTGAAAAAGGTGTATAGAAAAAATCTGGATCGGGAAATGTATAATAGGATGTTCCGCTCCGGAGAAGAGGGAAGTTATTGTGCGTATTCCAATTCCACGAATTCAGTGGATTCTCTGGCAGAAGCGAAAAAGTACAGAAGAAATATGAAAAAAAGAAGCCAGAAAGATCTCTATGACAGGATCAAGAAAGATCTGAAAGAGGTTCATGATGCGGATGTAGATGCTATTCGCAAAGAGATGGAATTAGAACGTTTTCTGCCCAAACAGATTACTGGTGCAAATGGAATCATTCCAAACCAGGTACATCGAAAAGAATTAAAGAAAATTCTTGAAAACGCAGAACACCATCTCGATTTTCTGAAAGAAAAAGATGAAAGTGGATATACGGTATCTGAACGGATCCTGATGCTGTTTTCCAGTAACATTCCATACTATGTCGGACCTGTAGGCAGCGGATCAAAAACAGGATGGGCAAAGATAAAGGAATCAGGACAGGTATTACCTTGGAATATGGAACAGAAGATTGATATAGAACAGACTTCAGAACGTTTTATCACGAATCTTATCCGGGAATGTACGTACCTTTCCGGAGAAAAAGTCTTGCCAAAGCAGTCTTTATTATATGAGAGCTATTGCGTTCTCAATGAAATTAATAATTTACGCATTCATGGAAAACGAATCGTACCGGAATTAAAACAGGATATCTACAAGGAAGTATTCCAGGGATCCAGACTGGGAAAGAAAGTTACGAAAAAGAATATTTGCACATATTTGATAAACAGAGGACTGATTACGGAAGAATCTGAAGTTTCAGGTATTGACAAAGAGATCAATGCGTATCTGCCCTCTTATGGAAAAATGTATAGCGTTTTTGGAGAACGTCTGAGAAAAGAAGCAGTTCAAGAGATAGCAGAAAAAATTATTTATTACGGAACCATCTATGGGGATGCTAAGGCGATGTTCCGAAAAAAACTGAATCAGTATGTTTCTGACGGATGGATGACAGAATACCAGGTAAAGCGGATTTCAGGTTATAAATTTAAGGACTGGGCAAGACTTTCCAGAAGTATGTTATGCCTGAGCGGATGTGATAAAAGTACAGGTGAGAAAATTTCTCTGATCCGGGCCATGTGGGAATATAATCTGAATTTTATGGAGTTGATCTATAGCGAAGATTTTACTTTTCAAAAAGAACTGGAAGAGAGAAGAAAAGCGTTAGGAAAAACCTTGCAGGAATTTCAATTTGAAGATCTGGACGAGTACTATTACAGTGCACCTGTGAAACGTATGATCTGGCAGGCTGTTCAGGCATTAAAAGAAATTACGCAGATCATGGGACATAATCCAAAACGTATCTTTATTGAGATGACTAGAACAGAGGAAGAAAAAGGAGAACAGGGAAGAAAGAATTCAAGAGAAAAACGTCTGTTAAAATTGTATGAAAGCATTAGGGACGAAAGAAACTGGGCGGCAGAAATAAAAAATGCAAATGCATCCGGAAAATTAAACAGTAAAAAATTGTATCTTTATTATCTGCAGATGGGAAGGGATGTATATACGGGAGAACCCATTGATATTGAAGATCTATTTGATGATAGCAGATATGACATCGATCATATTTATCCAAGAAGCTTGACGAATGACAACAATATTGAAAATAATCTTGTTCTGGTGTCAAAAACAATCAACCAGAACGAGAAAAAGAATGATTATCCGGTGCCGGAAAAGGTCAGAACGAATAAAAAAATCCGGGATCTGTGGCATACACTTCATAAAATGGGATTTATGAATGATGAAAAATACAACCGCCTGACATCCACGGAACGTCTGTCAGAAGAGCAGCTTGCCGGATTTATCGCAAGACAGTTAGTAGAAACTGCACAGGGAGCAAAAGGAATCGCAGAGCTTATGAAGGCGATGCTGCCGGGAACGGATATTGTATATGCGAAGGCAAGAAATGTATCTGACTTCAGAAAAGAATACAAGATGCTAAAAAGCAGGCTGGTCAATGATTATCACCATGCACAGGATGCATATTTGAATATCGTTGTGGGAAATGTGTATTTTACGAAATTCACCAGAAATCCTATGAATTTTATAAAGAAAGAAGCAAGACGTGATGGCAGAAACTATGATTATAATCTGTATAAAATGTACAGTAAAGATATTATAAGAAATGGAGAAAAAGCCTGGATCGCAACAAGCGAACAGGGACCGGGAACGATTCGTTTGGTAAAGGAAACGATGGGAAAAAATACGCCGATCATTACAAGACAGACATTTGAACAGAGGGGAGAATTGTTTAATCTTCAGCCGGTTGGAAAGTATTCTGCTAAGAAGGATAATTATGTTCCACTAAAAATAAATGATGAAAAAATGCAGGACGTAAGCAAATATGGCGGTTACACTTCTCTGAATCCTTCCTATTTTATCTTCATAGAACATGGACTGGAAAAAAAGAGAAAGAAATGTTTCGAAGTGATACATAGCTATTATGCTGCTCAGATAAAAACGGAAAAGGATTTGATTGATTTTCTGCTACAGAAAGGATATAAAAATCCAAGAGTGATAAATGCTAGGATAAAAAAGAATGCACTCATAAAATACAATGGATATTTCTTATACATTATTGGAATGGATGCAAGAAAAAATATTGAATTTTCTAATGCAACAGCAATGTGCTTGAAGAATAAATATATACAATATGTTTGCAAGCTGGAAAAAATGAATAAGGCGATTTTGTTATCAGAAAAACAGAAAACAAATTTACACTGGGATGAAAAAATCACCTGTAAAAGTAATCTGGAACTGTACAGAGAACTTACAGAAAAACATCTGCATTCCATCTATCAAAGACATCCAAGAAGCATAGGAAAGTGTCTTGCAGATGGAGAAGAAGCATTTAAGCTTCTTGATATCGAAGAACAGGTGAAGATTATATGTGATATCGTTCAGTATACATCCTTTCAGAGAGGAGTCTTCTCATTGAAAGTTCTTGGAGGACCAAAAGAGGTAGGAAGAATCCGAATATCCGGAAATATGACAGAGGCAAAAGAATGTAAACTTGTAAATTATTCGATTACCGGTATGTATAAAACAGAAATGGATTTACTAAAAAAATAAGAGGGAGGGATAAGTATGAGCTGGCGGACGGTGATCATATCCAGCACGGCGAAGCTGGATTACCAGATGGGATATCTGGTGATCCGAAAAGATGATGTGACAAAGATTCATCTTTCGGAAATTGAAACAGTAATGATAGAATCCACATCGGTGTCACTGACCGCGGCCCTCTTATGTGAACTGACAAAGAAAAAGATCAAAGTGATTTTTTGTGATGAAAAGAGAAATCCTTCGTCAGAACTCATCAGTTACTACGGAGCGCATGATACCTCATTAAAAGTCAGGAATCAGATTGCATGGACCGATGATATAAAAAAACATGTATGGACAGAAATTGTGGCGGAGAAAATACGGAAACAGGCGTTGCATCTGCAGCATTGGAAATGCGAGGAAGCAGATCTGCTTTATCAGTATATCAACGAAATAGAATTTGGGGATGTTACGAATCGGGAAGGGCATGCGGCGAAAGTTTACTTTAATGCTCTATTTGGTATGGATTTTACCAGAAGTGCGGAAAATGTTACGAATGCTGCGCTGAATTATGGTTATTCACTGCTGTTGTCAACATTTAATCGCTGCGTGGTGGCCAATGGGTATATCACACAGCTAGGGCTTTTCCATGATAATGTATTTAATCAGTTCAATCTAGCCTGTGATCTGATGGAACCGTTTCGCCCGCTTGTGGATCTGAAAGTGAAAAAGATGGCCTTCCCGTTTTTTGAAAAGGAAGAAAAACATGAGATGGTTTCGTTACTAAAAGAAGAAGTAACAATCGGTAACCGAAACGAATATCTGACAAATGCGATAAAAATATATACCAGGAGTGTCTTTGATGCATTAAATGATAATGATGTATCGCAGATAAAATTTTATAGGACAAATGAGTTATAGATATATGAGAGTAATGGTATTTTTTGATCTTCCGGTTATCACCAGTGCAAACCGAAAAGATTACAGGGATTTTCACAAGTATCTGATAAAGACAGGATTTCTGATGATGCAGGAATCGGTGTACTGTAGGCTGGCACAAAATTCCACAATGGCAGATGCAATTGTGGAAAATATCAGGAAAAATAAGCCTGCGGATGGACTGGTACAGGTGCTGAAGATAACGGAGAAGCAATTTGGAAAAATGGAATTTATTGTTGGAACGAAAAAAAGCGAAATTCTCGACACAGACGAAAGCGTGGTGATCATATGAAACTTGTGAATCCCAGATTAGGATTAGAAGTGGAGTTATCCGAAAATCAGGTTTTGAACATAACCGTTGAATCACCGGTAAAATTTTCAGAGGTTGTATATCATATTTGCAGACAGGCAGGAGGAGAAGAAGGAGAATTCATCCTTTCGGATATTGAAAAGGAACTGTCTATGGAAAAAAGGACGGTAGTGGTTAATAATCCGTTGACAGTTAATTGTGAGGAAAAAAGGATTCTATCTCAGCTTTATAAAAATCTTTCAGAAAAAATATTGGAAGATCATTTTGAAGAATTTGCGACTGTGAATCAGAAGGTTATCCAGTTTATGGATAAGGTTACGAGTTCTTCCGAATATAATCTGACATATGATGTTGATTTTCAGGCAGCAGGTCTGATAAAATATTGTAATGTACATATGGATTCCTGTTATGATAGTCTGACTGAAAAGTTTATAAACTATCTGAGAACCATGAAGCAGATCTGTAATGTTGATATTGTTTTTGTGTTGAATCTGAAGCAATATTTCAGTACCGAGGATCTGAGAGAAATCTATAAACACTGTTTTTATACGAAGATGTATCTTATTAATTTGGAAGGAGTAAAATCAGACCCCATCGAAAGTGACAGATATGTTATTATAGATAAAGATCTTTGTGTGCTGGACCTTGTGTATTAACAATCTTCTATCGTAAGAAGATAACGACTCGGCGAGAACCGGATTTGAGGTTTGAGAGTCTTGTTAATACGGAAGGATTTTAAACCACCGATTGTTAATCAGATTACATCGTACAGTTTGAGAGTCTTGTTAATACGGAAGGATTTTAAACATGTTGTAATTAGTGAAGCATATGACAGCAGTTTGAGAGTCTTGTTAATACGGAAGGATTTTAAACTGGATAGAGAATAAATAACTGTAAACAATAGTTTGAGAGTCTTGTTAATACGGAAGGATTTTAAACGTGAGCCACCAGATAACGTTAATAGTACGAGTTTGAGAGTCTTGTTAATACGGAAGGATTTTAAACCATAAATTGCAAAGTCAACATTATTGATGCGTTTGAGAGTCTTGTTAATACGGAAGGATTTTAAACAGCAACAGGGTATATGAGGTATCTATATTAGTTTAAGAGTCTTGTTAATACGGAAGGATTTTAAACGAAAATGTAACATTATATGCTGTTTGGGAAGTTTGAGAGTCTTGTTAATACGGAAGGATTTTAAACATCAACAGAATGAAAATTGAAGAGCAGAAAGTTTGAGAGTATTATTAATACGGAAGGATTTCAAACCACCAAAGAGTTCAGTAAAATCAAGCGTTCTCAGTTCTGCAAACGATAATTTAACAGAATATCGAAAAAGAGCAACAAACCCCGAAAATCCAGTATTTCCGGGGCTTTTCTTTGCGTATCATTTGATTTTATTCCTGTAATAATTGCTTTTCGAAGGTGGATAATAATTTGTTGATCGTAAAGAAATAACTCTTGCATTCGCTGCATGTTTTTGCATCGACTTCGATATCACCAAGAATGATGAGTTTGGCAGCCTGGAGTGCTGCAATAATGGTACGAAATTCGTCGGGTGTAATATCTGTGGCGTGATTAATCAATTTTTTCGCCGCAGAACAACAGAGTTGATAATTAATTTCTGCCTGGGCTTCTGATTCTGCAAGTCCAAGACGAGGCAGAACGGTAAGAGCATAAGCGGTTGCTTCTATGTCAGAATGATTAAAGGCATAGGAAATATGGCTCATAGTAAAACCTCCTTAAGTTTTTAAGAAAATTATAACATAAAAAGAGAAAGAACGCGAGAATATGAGTAAAAATCAGAGGAAGACTTATTAA
>NZ_JAMOYX010000040.1:0-29772 GCF_023669465.1 Dorea sp. MB18-49 | reverse complement strand
CAGATTTCCTTTTTTATCTGCATATACTATAGAGAAAATGACAGCTTCTCTGTATTTCTGATCTTATACCTTATATTTCTCTTATAAAGACCAGCTTACAGAACTTCCCTTTTCGTTCTTTTTCACCACAAGTTTATGATCTATCTGCTCCTTCAGTTCATTTACATGAGAAATAATTCCAATCAGTCTGTCCTTATCTGCAAGATCATTCAACACACGGATTGCCTGATCTCTCGATACATCATCCAAAGACCCGAATCCTTCATCAATAAACATTGTATCGAGATGGATTGCACCTGCTGTATTCTGGACAATATCTGAAAGTCCAAGTGCCATGGATAAAGCTGCCATGAAAGACTCTCCTCCCGATAATGTTTTTACATCTCTGACCGTATCTGTTGCCATATGATAAACATCCAGATCCAGTCCGGCCTGTCCCTGGCTACCCAGTTTTTCTACATCTCTGCATTGCAGAATAAACTCTCCTGACGTCATACGAACCAGTCTCTTATTCGCAGCACGTATGATCTGACGGAAATACTGCCTCTGAATATAGGTCTCAAAATCAAGCTTGGCACTTCCGCTCAGATTCCCATTTGCTGTCTTACTCAGATTTCCAACAATCTCATACTGCTTCTGAAGTCCACTGTTCTTTTCAAAATTACGTTTCAGATTGTCTCTTATCTCACGGTTTCTTTCATTGGTATTATGAAGTTTCATATATTCCTTACGGATTTCTTCCAGCTCTCCGGATGCCTCTTTTATCTCCCGCGCAATCTGTTCCGTATCTTTTCTTTCTTTTCCCTCTAACTGTTGCTCAAGCAATGTCCTGTTCGCTTCCAGTTCCTGCAATTCTTTCTGATATGCCTCTATCCATTGTTCTGCTTCTTCCAGTTCTCTCTCAGTCATACATTGACTATGGTAGCTTTCTTCGTCCTCAAATCCCTGCTCTTTTATAATCTGTTTATAGGAACGTATCTTTTTCTGTACTTCTTCCTGTGATTGCACGACAGATGCTGATACGGTCTTCTGTTGTCCTTCCAGTTCCTTTTCTTTATTCTGCTTTTCCGTAAGACATCTTGTTACCGTCTCGTAATTATTTCTGACCAACTCAAGTTTTCCTGTTATCTCTCTCAGATGTTCTTCGGCTTCTTCCATCGTCTTGTATGGAAGCTTCTCCTCCATTGCCTGATACTCCGCCTCCAGCTTTGTATACATAAGTTTTGATTCCGTCAGACTCTGGCTGGTCTTTCGTTCTTTTTCTTCCAATTTTTCTATCTGGTTCGCAATCTGTTCCTGATTCTCTTTTAACGTTCTACATCTTTCAAAAATTTCTTCCAGCTGTTTCAATCTTTTTTCCGTTTCCATAAGCGTACGCTTCAGGCTTTGTATCTTCTCTTTCCAGCCAATTCCAGTTATATCTTCCACCTCATCTTTTATATTCTTTCGAAGTGTCAGACAGATTTCCTGTGCTGCCTGATATCCCGCAAGACATTTCCTGAATGCTTCTGTTTTTATATCTCTTATTTTTTCTTTCTTATCCCTTTCAGCTTTTGCAAGTTCCACTTCCGCCTGCGTCGGCGCCTCATCACTCAAGGCTGCAATCTGTGGATGTTCTCTGGAACCACAGACCGGACAAGGCTGCCCATCTTCCAGATTCAAAGCAAGTATCCCCGCCTGTTCATTCAGGAACTTGTGATACTTCATTTCATATTCCGCCCAGGCATTTTCATAATTCTTCTGCTCCCTGTCTGCTTCCTTCTTTGCTCTTTCGCAGTCTTCTTTTAATTCTTCTTTTCTCTCTTCCTGATGGTCAAGCTCTTCGTAATGGCGTATCTGTTCTTCTATATGTTCTTTTTGATTCCTGCATTCATTTATGCATGTTTCTATCTTTTCATATTTCTTTAGAAATGTTAATATTTCTTTTCGATTGTTTTGCAGGATTTCTTTCTTCTGTAGTATGGTTTCCGATTGATTAAGATAGTTTTTTATTTCTTTTGTAATTTTATCTAATTCTTCTTTTTTTGCATTCATACTTTGATACTGTAAAATTGCATCCTGTATCCGCACCTTTTTTTCTGTAAGTACTGTCTCTTTTTCCGTCTTTTCCCGGCCAGCTTCTTTCTGTTTGTCTGTTAATTCCTGCAGCTGCTTCCGGCATTCCTGTAATTCCTTTTGAAGACTACGTTCCTGTACTTCCAGTTTTGTCAGGCGCTTTTCTTCCTCCAGATACCTTTTTTCTTCTTGCAGTACACGTCCCGCCTTTTTACCTGTTTGTATCCGTCCTGTTAAAAACTCATATTTCGCTTTTTCCGGCATTTTTTCTTCCAGTCGGCTCAATACCCGTTCATACGAATCAAAGAGCTGATTCAGCAGTTCTGCTTCCTTCAGCAGTCGGTTCTTATCTTCCAGTACCATCTGCGCCCGGGAAGATTCTTTTTTGCATACTTTTTCCCACCGGTTTCCCTGATCAATGATCTCTTTCAAAATCACGGATATACGTTCTCTGTCCGGAATATCCTGCCCGGCAATCACCTTCCACTGCTTTATAAGTTCATTTTCTTCTGTACATTTTTCCAGCTGAACTTCTTCCGGCCACACACCTCCATCCTTCTTATATGACGGATATTCCACTCTGGCCATCTCAAGTTTCATTTCCTGAAGATTTTGTTCCAGCTTCACATATAACTGTACAGCCTGTTTTTTCAGTTCTTCCTGTATCCTGTAGTAAAACCGCGTCTGAAATATTCTGGAAAATATCTTTTTCCGTTCCCTGGACTCAGCCAGCAAAAGCTTGAGAAATTCTCCCTGTGCAATCATGGAAATCTGCGTAAACTGGTCTGCATCCAGTCCGATAATCTCGGAAATCTTCTGATCTGTCTCTCTTTTCTTTCCTTTGAATATGCTGCCGTCCGGCAATGTCAGTTCTACCTTCGGAGTTTCTTTCACATATCTCGGCGACCCGTCTGCATATCTTCTTTTCCCAAGTCGTAGATATTCCGGGTTTCTTCGTATCTTGTATTCTTTCTTTTGATACAAAAAAGTGTACTCTACATAAGTACTCGTTTCTTCTCCAGCATACTGGCTTCGCATCATATTTCCATCTCTGGTTCCTCCGCTGGTCCTGTCATACAATGCATAAGTAATCGCATCAAAGACCGTCGTCTTACCCGCACCTGTATCTCCTGTAATCAGAAACAGACCATTCGGGATCTCCGTAAAATCAATCTCTGTTTTACCGGCATATGATCCAAATGCCGACATAATTAGCTTTACCGGTCTCATCTACTCAACTCCCTTCGCCTTATCGAAGATTTCTTTCATGATCGTCTCTTCTTCCCCATTCATCTCTCTTCCCTGCATCTCCTTATAGAATTCCGCAAAAGAAGTAAAAGGATCTTTCATGACCAGTTCTTCATCCATTTCTTTTAATTTTGTTCTTGTCCGCTGATTATCCACCCGGATCTCCAGTATATGGGAAAATATCCGTTCCAGCTGCTCTTTCGGCTTATACGGATCGATTTCATCTGTCAGTGTAATACTGATATAATCATCTTTTTCCGTCTCTTGGGCTTCTTTTATAATCTCATCCAGTGTTCCTTTTTTCTTTCTGACATCTCTTAACGGATGCAGCGGGTAATTTTCAATTTCCGGCTTCTCGCCTTTTGCCTTTAATGTCACCACGGTAAGACTTTTATTCTGTGTACTCTCGCTGACCGAATACTTTAAAAGCGTTCCACAATAGCGGATCTCCGGTTTTCCGATACACTGTGCACCGTGAAGATGCCCCAGTGCTACATAATCAAATTCTTTCACCGATCCAATATCTACGTTATCAATCCCACCTACAGAAAACACTTCCGAATCACAGGTTTCCGGGCTTTCCGCTTTTTCGCCCACATAGAATTGATGTGAAACTAATACATTTCTTTTATCTTTATAATCTATCTTTTCCCGTTTAATAATTTCTTTTACAGCATCTGAATACGTTTCCGGTGTTCCATCAACAAAAATATTTTTTACATATGCCGGCTTCATAAATGGAAGCAGATAAAAATCCACCTCTCCATATGCATCATGCAAAGTTACTTTTTCAATATGTTCTTCCGGTCTTTCAGGAACATTGCCGGCAAGGTAAATATGATGTCTCTTTAAAATCTCAGATGCATACTTCAGACGATCCGGCGAATCGTGGTTTCCACTGATAATCAGAATCGGAATCTCTGGTGTAATCTCTGAAAGATCCGTCAGGAACTCATCAAATACATTCACAGCTTCTGCCGATGGAACGGACTTATCATAAATATCTCCGGCGATTACAATTGCATCCGGCCGTAATTCTTTTGCATAAGTAATAACTTCTTTTAATATCACCTGTTGATCTTCTTTTAAATTATAACGATGAAGCTGCTTTCCAATATGCAGATCCGATAAATGAAAAAATTTCATACCTTTCCTCATCCCTTCTATTTTATTTGCATCTTTCTCTATTTTACACTATAATCAACTTATCTAACAAGTCTATACAAGAAAACGATAAACACAGATATGAGGTAATAAATATGTTAAGAGAAATTAATTTGGATGAAATATCCGATGGAAGATTATATAGCAGCAATGACATGGCCAAGACAGACTGTAAAGGATGTGATGGCTGCTCTGCCTGTTGTCATGGCATGGGAAATTCCATCGTCCTTGATCCACTGGATGTATACCGGCTTTCCACCAATCTTTCCAAATCTGTAAACGAACTGCTGACCGGCCCTCTGGAACTTAATGTTGTAGACGGTATCATTCTTCCGAATCTGAAAATGGCCAGAGCCGAAGAAGCCTGTTCCTTTCTGGATACTAATGGACGCTGTACGGTCCATGCATTCCGTCCCGGAATCTGCCGTATGTTTCCTCTTGGACGCTTTTATGAAAATCGGTCTTTCCAGTATTTCTTACAGATACATGAATGTCCAAAAACAGACCGTTCCAAAGTAAAAATCAAGAAATGGTTGGATACACCGAATCTGAAAACTTATGAAAAATATATAGCCGACTGGCATTTCTTTCTGAAAGACCTTCAGGAATATGTTATGAATCTTGCTTTCGATTCTTCTGCGAATTCTGACGGAACCGCCAGGACGATCAGTATGCATGTGCTGACGCAGTTTTATCTTACGCCTTATCCGGAAGATGGGGATTTTTATTCTGAATTTTATAAACGATTAGAAAAGTCGCGGCTTTTCACTCAATCAATTGGTATTTAATTTATCATCGTGGCCTCTGAGTCCATGAGAAAGACTTGGTGTTATGTTTGTGGCTAAGATTCCGTGATGTAAGAAAATCTAAGGGCGTCCAAATCTCCGTTAGTTTTTCTAAACATCCCTCCATATACACCACAAACACAACACCAAGTCTTTCTCATGTCATGATTAGCCAATGATACTAAATTCAACAGCGGAATTATAACCTTTGTATGTGATCAGAAAGTTAATAACCGTAGATATAAACTTACCATAATTCAATGTAACCTCTCCCTGAAGATTTAATTTCAGCTGATCGAAGTTCATTCCTTTCCTCATTGGTCTCTCATTTTGTACCTTTTTTATCTTATCATTTTTCTGATTTGACGGTCAATCATCCTGTTCTTATTTTCTTTCATGACATCCCCTCTATTTAGCCAGACACTTCTGAATTTTTTCCAGATTCTCTGCAAAATATATTCCTTCCTGCTTTTCTCTGGATGAAAGATCCATCTCTATCATATGCTCCAGAAGCTGCTTCAGGCTGTCATAATATCCGTTCAGATTATATAGAATACACGGTGCATCCAAATGCTTTAGCGATACCTTGGACATCACCTCCGTGATCTCTTCCAGTGTTCCCGTTCCTCCCGGAAATGCAATGAACGCGTCTCCAAGTTCTATCATCTTTGCCTTTCTTTCTGACATATCTTTCGTCGTGATCAGTTCCGTAATCTCGTCATATACAAATCCTGCATCAATAAAAAACTGTGGCTCTACACCGATTACTTTACCACCGGCCTGCAATACACTTTCTGCAAGTTCTCCCATCAGGCCAGATTTTGAACCGCCATATACAAGAGTATTTCCATTTGTTCCAATCCACGCTCCCAACTCACGCACTGCTTCTTTAAAAAATGGGTCATTTCCTTCATTTGCTCCGAGATATACTGTAATATTCATTTTATACTTCTCCTTGTAAATCTTCTATTATCTTTCAAATAACGGATAGTTCTTCCAATGCCTTACACATATTCAACGAGTGCTAATTCAGTATCAATTCTTTTTCTCCATACAATGAATGCATTCATCTTTTTATAATCCCGTTCATAAATCATCTGGATTATCTCAAATACTGTCCTTATATCTGTATTACGGAATCTGATTGTTTTGCTCGGACCCCTGCTTTTTTCCTGGTATAAAAGCATAGATTTCCGAAATGTAATCAGACTATAGACGGTGACACACACCTTTGACAATTTTGAAATATGCTTTGTTGTATTTTAACACAGCAGTATATATAATTGCAATAAATTATAACTTATATTGACTATAAAAAAGAAGAGGATCACCCGCTCTCTTTCAGGCAACCCTCTTTCCCCATTCATTATAATTCTATATGAATTTCTTATTTCATTACAATATTAATGATCTTCTTCGGAACATAGATCTCTTTGATCACATTTCCTGTCAGCTTGTCGGCAATTGCTTCTTTACCTGCTGCAAGTGCTTCTTCTTTGGAAGCGTCTGCAGAGATCTCGATAACTGCTTTTGTCTTTCCGTTGATCTGTACCGGAACTTTGATCTCATCATCTTTCATAGCGTTCTCGTCGTATTTTGGCCATCCGGCTTTGAATACGCTCTCTGTGTGTCCCAGTTCTTCCCACAGTTCTTCTGCAACGTGTGGTGCGAATGGTGACAGAAGTACTGCCATTGTAGATAATGTCTCTTTGTCGATTCCGCCCTCTTTCTTAGCGATCTCAAGCAGTTTGTTGTTGTGCTCCATGAATGCTGAGATTACTGTATTCAGGCTGAAGCTTTCCAGACGTGTTGTTACATCGTATACCAGTTTGTGACGCTCTTTGATCATCTCTTTTGTTGCTGTGATGTCTGCGTCCTTGCTGTCCATAACAAGGTTCCATACACGTTTCAGGAAACGGTTTACTCCGTCGATTCCTCTGTCATCCCACTCAGCATCTAACTCCGGTGGTCCAACGAAGAGTTCATACATTCTCAGGGAGTCACATCCATAGTCTCTTACCAGATCATCCGGTGATACAACGTTTCCTTTTGACTTACTCATCTTAATACCGTTCTTACCAGTGATCATTCCCTGGTTGAACAGTTTATGGAATGGCTCGTCAAAGTCTACGACTCCGATATCATATAAGAACTTGGTGTAGAAACGTGAATACAGAAGGTGAAGTACTGCATGTTCTACTCCTCCGATATACATATCTACCGGAAGCATCTCATCTGCTTTTTCTCTTGATACGAGTTCTTTATCATTGTGGTTATCTACGTAACGCAGGAAGTACCATGAAGATCCAGCCCACTGTGGCATTGTGTTTGTCTCTCTCTTTGCATCAGCTCCGCACTGAGGGCACTTGCAGTTTACCCACTCATCAATTGCAGCCAGTGGAGATTCTCCTGTTCCTGTAGGCTCGTAAGATTCTACTTCAGGCAGGCGGAGTGGAAGTTCTTCTTCCGGTACCGGTACATTTCCACATTTTGGACAATGTACGATCGGGATTGGCTCTCCCCAGTATCTCTGACGAGAGAATACCCAGTCACGCAGTTTGAAGTTCACTGTCGCACGTCCGATTCCACGCTCTTCGATGATATGTGGTGCTTCTTTCTTCAGTACAGAAGATTCCTGTCCGTTCCATTCTCCGGAATTGATCATGGTTCCGACAGCATCTGTATAAGCCTCTGTCATGTTCTCAATCTCTTTACCGTCTTTTGCAATTACCTGGATGATCGGGATATTGAACTTTGTAGCGAATTCAAAGTCACGATCATCGTGAGCCGGTACACACATGATTGCTCCTGTACCATAGTCAGCCAGTACATAATCAGACAGCCAGATCGGAACTTTTGCTCCGTTGATCGGATTGATCGCATAGCTTCCTGTGAAGACACCTGTCTTTTCTTTATCCTGCATACGGTCTACGTTAGACTTCATAGAAGCATCGTAAATGTACTGCTCTACTGCTTCTCTTGTCTCATCGTTTGCAAGACTCTTAGCCAGTTCATGCTCTGGTGCCAGAACCATGAATGTTGCTCCGTATAAGGTATCTGGTCTTGTTGTGTAAACTGTGATCTTCTCGTCTCTTCCTTCTACAGGGAAATCAACCTCTGCTCCGTAAGATTTTCCGATCCAGTCAGCCTGCATCTTTTTAACCTTTTCAGGCCAGTCCAGTTTATCCAGGTCATTTAACAGTCTGTCTGCATATTTTGTGATCTTTAACATCCACTGACGTAAGTTCTTCTTTGTAACCTCTGCTCCGCAACGTTCGCATTTTCCACCGACTACTTCTTCGTTTGCAAGACCTGTCTTACATGAAGGGCACCAGTTGATCGGGAATTCTTTCTCATAAGCAAGACCTTCTTTAAACATCTTAACAAAGATCCACTGTGTCCATTTGTAGAAATTCGGATCTGTTGTATTTACTTCTCTGTCCCAGTCATAAAGAGCCGCGATCTCATTGATCTGACGTTTGATATTCTTAATGTTGGCAGCTGTGGAGATCTCCGGATGAACGCCCATCTTAATTGCGTAATTCTCAGCCGGAAGTCCGAATGCATCCCATCCCATTGGATGAATGATGTAATAGCCCTGCTGTAATTTATAACGGCTCCATACATCAGAGATTACATATCCTCTCCAGTGACCTACGTGAAGTCCGTTTCCTGACGGATATGGGAACATATCCAGACAGTAATATTTTTCTTTCTTATTTCCATTCTCATCATACTGGACGTTTACCGGGTTTTCTTCCCATTTTTCACGCCACTTTTTTTCAATTGCCTTATGGTTATAAGGGATTTTTGACATTTTTTCGTCCTCCTGTTTTTTATATGGTAACTACTCATACCTGACAGCTTTGCTTGCATACTTTGGTATAAAAAAAGCCTGTTCATCTCGCTTTATAAGAGACGAAAAAGGCTCATATTCCGTGGTACCACTCTTTTTCACCCGACATCATCTGTCAGATGCACTCATTGATCTTCTGTAACGGGAAGTTCCCGCTTCTGCCTATGTTATCATGATTCCGGATAAATACCTTGTATCCCGTATCTTCTCTATCCACATGATCTGTTCAGCAAAAGAACTCTGAGGCGAGTTGGGAGTCTTCGTCTGCTGCCTTGCACCAACCGACAGTTCTCTTGATAACGCTGGACTCTTAATACTCCTCTTCTGCGCTTTTTTCAATATTCTTCATTATTATATGAAGAATGTTAAAATAAGTCAAGGCCTGTCTTTAAGAAAGTGTATAAATCCACTGTGCCTTCTGCTTTCAGCAACATTTTATCCAAAAAAATTGTCAGAAAATTCATTTTTTTGGTTGTTATTGCCAGTTCCATAGTGTATAATAAGGATAAGTAATTACTACTGATGCAGATCAGTAAATATGATACATAAAGGAGAGTGTTTACCATGGTTTATTTATTAGCAGGTCCTAAAGGAACAGGAAAAACACAGCAGATGATCGAGCAGGCTAACGAGGCTGCAAAAAAATGTAATGGAAACGTCGTATTCATCAAAAAAACTCACCGCGACACAGCAAGTGTAACTTTTGATATCCGTACTATCTGTATGGATGATTTTCCGGCAATCACCAATATTGACGAATATATTGGATTTTTATATGGTATGTACAGTTCTAATCATGATATCGAATGTGTATTTATTGACGGAATCTTAAAACATGCCGATATCTCACTGGATAATATTCCAGCATTTATCGACCGCCTGAAACAGGTTTCCAAAGAATGTGAAGTTGAATTCTATGTCAGCATCAGTGCAAGCAAAGAAGATCTTGCTGACGTAAATATGGAAGGATGCAAATATCTGAACTAATCCTTTCTGAATAGAAAGATCTGACAGTCCATTTCTACAATGGACTGTCGTTTTTGTTGTCTGAAATACTGATAGTATTTTAAAATACAGGAGAAAAAGTATGAGCGGAATCAAAGATGCAAAAAAGAAGAGAGCCCGAAGGAGACGTAAGCGACAGATACAACGTATCTTATTAATCATTGCCATGGTATTGATCCTGATTGGATTTATATTCCTGGTCCGAGCTGCCATCCGCACTGTTGTAAATAAATTCACCGTCCCTGCAGTTACAACTTCGGCAAATAAAACAGCCGGTACCAAAAGCACTGCCGGAAAACATAAAACCAAAAAGAAATCTGCTTCAAAAAAGAAGACTTCGACCAAAAACACTTCCCCAAAGGCAGATTCTTCAAAAAGAGCTGTTCAATTAGAAACCGTAACCATCAGTAAAAAAAATAAAAAAAATCCAGACAAGGTTTCTCTTACTATCAGTTCCACCGGAGACTGTACATTGGGAACCGATGAAAATTTCAGTTATTCTACCAGCCTGAATGCTTATTACGAATCATACGGTGCCGACTATTTCTTCCAGAACGTCAGATCCATTTTCCAAAAAGATGATCTGTCTATCGTCAATATGGAAGGAACCCTGACAGATGAAACTGCCCGGGAGGCCAAAACCTTTGCCTTCAAAGCACCTGCCAAATATGCTGCAATCCTTTCCGGAAGCTCCATCGAAGCGGCCAATCTCGCTAATAACCACAGTCATGACTATGGGAAGAAGAGCTACACCGATACAATCTCCGCACTGGACGATGCCGGAATTGCTTCCTTTGGTTATAACCGGGTGAAGATCTTCAAAGTAAAAGGAATCAAAGTCGGTGTTACCGGAATCTATGAGCTTGCGGATCACCAAAAACGTGCATCGCAGGTAAAAAAGAATATCAAAGCATTGAAAAAAGCCGGTGCTCAGATTATCATCGTAAATTTCCATTGGGGAATTGAAAAGCAATATACACCGGACGAGAACCAGAAGGCTCTTGCACATCTCGCCATTGATGAAGGTGCAGACCTTGTAATCGGACACCACCCACATGTGCTCGAGGGCATTGAAAAATACAACGGAAAATACATCTGCTACAGCCTTGGCAATTTCTGCTTTGGCGGCAATTCTACACCTGGCGATACGGATAGCATGATCATACAGCAGACATTCACATTCCATAAAGGGAAATTAAAGAAAAGCAGCAAATTAAATATCATTCCCTGCTCCATCACTTCTTCCAGCGGTTACAACGATTACTGCCCGGTTCCACTTACCGGAGATGAGAAGCAACGGGTACTGGATAAAATTTCACAATACAGTGAAGAACTATAACTCTGCAAAAAAACTCTGCAATATGTTTCATACATATTGCAGAGCTTTTATCTGTCTTACTCTATTATAATGCAATCAGCATTTCATAACTCAGCACCATCACAGGCATCGTTATAATACAGAATATCACCGACATTACATTAATCACACTCGCATATCTGGAATCCTTTCCATAAATCTGTGCAAGCTGTGTGATCATTGCTGCCGCCGGAGCTGACGTTGCAATCAGAACAATCATCAGAATATATTCCGCATCCGGATGAATTCCACTCCGTTCCAATCCGGCGAAGGCAACAACCGCAATCAGCGGGAATACGATCAGCCTGAGCAGGCAGATCAGGTACGGACGCTTTTGACGGAATACCCATTTCAGATCCACATCTCCGATCACCATACCAATTACCATCATACTCGCCGGACTGATCATATCTCCAAAACCACTGACACAACTGTCAACAACCGTTGGAAGCCGGATCTCCAGCGCAAAAAGCGCAATTCCTATGATCATCGCGATCACATTCGGATTACACAGGATTTTCCTGATATTCAGCTCCTTTTCCTGTCCGATCAGTTTCACACCATGCGTCCACATCAGTACCGTCTGTACCAGGATAAATGCAGTCGTATAAAAAACCCATTCTTCTCCCAGAACAGCTCCCACCAGTGGAATCACAAGATACCCTGCATTTGTATAAATGATAGATGCTTTTTCAATACTGTTAAAGTGGAATATGAATGATAAAATTTCCGATCCGATGATCAGAACCATATGCACTACCACTGACAGTCCGATTGCGATCATCAGCCCCTTAATCTTATCATCTGTCAATTCAATCTGAAACGAATGAACAACGACACACGGATTACAGATATACACAACCATATTTGAAATGATCCGGCTGTCCTCTGTTTTAAAAAGACCAGCCCTGACCACTCCGAATCCCACTGCCATCGTAAGAAACATAGCCAAAATCTGCTCCGCAAGAAGTATACTAATTTCCATTATCCTCTCTCATTTCCTGCATCATTTCTATATGATGAATCTTGTTACTCCTGTGTACCTGTTTCCTTCTCTATCTTATCAGAAGAAGTTTTATCTTTTGCTTTTTCACCGATGTCAAGTTTGGTAACCGTATTGACATCTTTATCTTCTTTGTAAGTGACTGTCACCTGTTCTCCAAGTTCACACTTTATTACATCAATAATATCTGCTACTGACACATCATAAATCGCATCAGAATCTTCCAACATCAGATAATAATGTGAATTTCCATCCAGAACCGCCTGCGCAATCTTTGTAATTTTTCCGGATATTTCTTCTTCCTTACGCGTGTCCTTTTCTTTTTCCTTCACACCATTTTTCAGAAGAAGTTCGTTATAATTCTCCTGACACTGGCTGACACTGTCCCCGATTGCAACGATCTGATATTTCTGAACATTTACCATGGCATATTTTTTAACCAGACCGGCATCGTCTTTTAATGCAACAAAATATGTCGGCTCACCCGCAATGTTCAAAAGTAATGGAAATGTTGCCTGGTATTTCAGGTTCTGCACCTGTCCTTCTGCGGATGACATTGCAGAAGATTCTGTTGCACCTTCTACTTTATAATATTTCGTCTCCATTGTACGCTGATTTGCCAGAACAAATCCAACATTTGACTGATCTCCGTTTACAGAAGTAACTCCGGTATACATCCACACATCATCATTTAATGCCAGATAGTTATAACCGTCCGTTGTCTCCAGACAGTCTTTCTGACTCAGCACACTGTTAAAGAATCCGTGTTTTAATTTTCCATAATAATCAAATAAATTTACTAATAAGTCTGCGGAATATACACGGTCTACCCACTGTGGAACATTTCCGACATCATATGTCTTTGTTTTTCCCGTCACAGCATTACAGATTACTACTTTTCCTACTGTTTCACCACCAAATAATCCAATGTTGAATTTCTTTACCGGTGCGATCCAATATGGATCTCCATTTTCATCAATCTCAAAGCTCAGCTCTCCATAAATATATGTCGGATGTGCGAAACGTAAATGACGATAAATATTACGGTTGAAATGATCACTCGTTGTATATTTCATACCCTGTTTCAATTTGACAAGCTCCGTAGACTGATTCGCCATATTAATCCGGATATAAGACGGAATTCCTTCACTCTGGTTGGTAAACCATTTGATCAGGCTCGCGTATTTCAGCGGAGTCACACGGACCGGATTGCCCTTATAGTTGATCTGGCTGTAGATATCATCCGCCTCAAACTGTGATACCATGTCCACCATGCTTCCCATCTTACGGTCACCGAGAAGTGCTGCCGTATCCTTATCCAGAAGCGGGATCTTGTCAAATGACAGTTCATCTACATCCTTTGTAAATTCACCCTCTTTAACTGTCATAAGCTTCTGATACTTTTTGGCATTAATAACCGGAGAAGAAAACAGTGTTCCCAACAGATATACAACTCCTAGAAACACTATCACTCCAAGAAATCCTTTTACTACTTTACTTTCTCTGACTTCATATCTGTTCAATTTCTTTCTTCCCAGATACAGAACAGCCAGGATCACCAGAAAGATCATGATAAAAAACCATGTCTCCGATGAATGAATGTTGATCGCCGGTATTGCCGCATAGTAATAGATACCTGCAAGGATTACAACAAATACCGTGATTATTGCTTTCGTTTTACCTTTCATAATTCTCTCCTCTCATACAGTGATACTTTGGTATAGAAAATCAGGCGGCTTCCTAAGTGCCACCTGTTATTCTAAAATTTTCTGCGCCATGCCGGTGCCGTAAACAGCACTAGGAACGGGAATATCTCCAAACGTCCTGCCAGCATGTCAAAACATAATACTAATTTTGATAATATAGAAAAATCAGCAAAATTACCCATCGGTCCAACCTTTGCCATACCCGGTCCGACATTGCCAAGTGTTGTAAGGACCGCACTGAATGTCGTCTCAAAATCAAAATTATCCAGTGATACCAACATGACCGATACGATCAAAATTCCGACATATGCTATAAAATAAATGTAAATCGTACGCAGAATATCGGAACCGACTTTCTTACCGCCGATCCGGATGATTCCGACTGATTTCGGGTGTGCAAGCTGTACGATCTCTCTTTTTATACATTTGATTCCCACCAGAAGACGGGATACCTTAATACCACCTCCGGTTGAAGAAGCACACGCTCCCACGACCGTCAGCATCATAAGTATTGATTTTGAGAACATCGGCCATTTTGCAAAATCCGTTGTCGCATATCCGGTTGTTGTGATAACCGTCACGACCTGGAATATTGCATAGCGGAACGCCTTGATCATACTCGGGAACATCGAATGGATATTCAGTGTGATCAACGCTGTTGCTCCGACGATCAGCATAATATACGTACGCAGTTCCTCATTCTTTCTGACTGACTTAAAATCACCTAACAACATAAAATAAAATAACGAAAAATTCACTCCGAATAATGCACAGAATGTTGTGATCACTCCATCAATATAAGCACTGTGGAAATGTGCAACACTGTCTGCATAATTCGAGAATCCACCTGTTCCTGCGGATCCAAAAGAAAAGATCATACTGTCAAACAGATTCACTCCACCCAGCATCAGAAAAATGATCTCTACAACCGTCATGATCAGATACATACCATATAAGATACGCGCTGTAGACATTGCTTTCGGAACGAGTTTGTCCTTCTCCGGCCCCGGAACCTCTGCACGCATCAGGTACATTGAGTTCTTTTTATCTAATGATGTAAGCACCAGTACAAACACCAGCACTCCCATTCCTCCGATCCAGTGAGTCAGACTCCGCCAGAACAACAGACACTGCGGAAGCGCTTCTACATCTCTTAAAATACTGGAACCTGTCGTTGTGAATCCGGAAACCGTCTCAAAAAACGCATCCATGTAGTTTGGTATAAAGCCTGATATCGTAAAAGGCATTGCGCCAAACAAAGACCATAAAATCCATGCAAGTGCAACGATTACCATACCTTCTTTTCCGTAAATATGACTTTGCTCCGGCTTTTTTACACCTGCCAGAAAAAACAGTAACAATAATATCCCCGCAGGTATCAGAAATGCAATACCACTCATTTCCTGATATAATGCCGCTACGATTACCGGGATCATAAGAAGCACTGCCTCAACTCCCAGCATTCTGCAAAGGATATATCTTATCATTTTTGTATTCATAACCTTTGTCTATCTCCTTATTCCAGTATGTCGCTGAATTTATCAATATGATCCATTGTTACGACCACTACACTGTCACCGACTTCCAGATGATCCTCACCATTTGGAATAATAATACGCCTTTTTCTTCCTATGCAGGCGATCAGATTATTCTTCTTTGTCCGCAGTTCACGAAGCGGTACATTCGTGAAACTGCATTCGCATTTGATAATGAATTCCAATGCTTCCACTTTTCCACCCAGGAGCTGATACAGAGATTCTACGTTCACATTGCTCGCAGATTCATTTCTCGCTCTGACATAACTCATAATTGCATCTGCCGTTGCACTTTTTGCCGACACGATCGAATCAATTCCAAGCCCTTCTACCATCTGCGCTCTGGAATCCTCATTGACCTTTGCGACAATCTTATTGACTCCCTGCAGTTTTGCAAAGAGTGCCATAATAATATTCTCTTCGTCCATACCGGTAAGTGCGATCAATGCGTCCGCTTCATGGATTCCTTCTTCCATAAGAAGATCATGATTGGCTGCATCTCCGTGAATAACCGTTGCCTTCGGCAAAAGTTCACATAATTCCTCGCATCTTTTCATATTCTGCTCAATGATCTTCACCTGCATGCCTACCTGCAAAAGCTGCATTGCAAGATAAAAACATACATGTCCTCCACCACAGATCAGTACCTTTTTCACTTTTGCATTTCTGTGTCCCAGTGCACGGAAAAATGACTTCAGATCCTGATGCGCTGCAACGATATGCATTTTATCGCCTTTTTCCAGAATAAACTCTCCATCCGGGATATAGATTTTCTGACCTCTTTTTACTGCACATACCAAAATTTTAATCTGGAATTTCCGATATACTTCTGCAAGAGAAAGTCCTGCAAGTGCACTGTCTTCTCTTACAATGAATTCTACCAGTTCCACACGTCCCTTCATGAACGTCTCTACTTTACTCGTCTCCGGGAAAAGCAATACCCTGGCAATCTCATTTGCCGCTGTTCTTTCCGGATTGACTGCCATACTCAGATGCAGATCTTCTTTCAACAGATCGATCTGTCGATAATAGATCGGATTTCGTACACGTGCAATCGTATGTCTGGCGCCTAATCTCTTGGCCAGCAGACAACTTAACATATTCAATTCATCTGTCGATGCACATGCGATCACCAGATCTGCATGCGGAACATCTGCCTGTCTCTGAACGTCTACATCTGCTCCATTTCCGGTAATGCAGAAAATATCAAGCTTGTTCACGGCCTCCTTTAATTTTCCCTCATTTTGATCAATCAAAACCACATCATAATTTTCTTCGGACAGCTGGGTTGTCAATTTATGACCAACCTTTCCGTCCCCAATAATCACAATTTTCATTCCCTGACCTCACAATTATCCACTTTGTATCTTTATTATTATCCGGATACCTGTATTTTTAACACAAGAGATTATAGCATCTTTGTATTAAGAAAAAAAGCCCTTACGGGCTTTTCTTCTATTTATACATTTTCTTAGCAGTTTATTCTTCTTTTGCACGTTTACTGATCTCTGCTTCCTGCACATCTGACGGTGCCTGCTCGTAGCGGCTGAATTCGTAAGAATATACTCCTCTTCCACCTGTCATAGAGCGAAGCACTGTACAATAACCAAAGAGTCCTGTCATCGGAATATCTGCCACGATCTCCTGTTTTCCACCGGAAACAGGATTCATTCCAAGTACACGTCCTCTGCGTTTGTTCAGATCTCCCATAACATCACCTGTGTAATCATCCGGAACTGTTACTGTAAGAGATGCGATTGGTTCCAGAAGTACCGGGGAAGCTTCCATGAATCCTTTCTTGAATGCCTGGATCGTAGCCGTCTTGAATGCCATTTCGGAAGAATCTACCGGATGATAAGATCCATCATATAATACAGCTTTTACTCCAACTACCGGATATCCTGCAAGAGGTCCTTTTACAACTGCTTCCTGCAGACCTTTTTCTACTGCCGGGAAGTAATTCTTCGGAACGGCTCCACCTACCACTTCTTCTTCAAATACATAAGGTGTCTCAAGATCACCAGATGCTTCAAATCTCATCTTTACATGTCCGTACTGTCCATGTCCTCCTGATTGTTTCTTGTATTTGGAATCGACATCGGATTTCTTCTTGATCGTCTCACGGAAAGCCACCTTTGGTGTCTCCAGTTTGATCTCACATTTATAACGTGTTGCAAGTTTACTTGCTGTAATCTCCAGATGCTGGTCTCCCATACCATAAAGCAGTGTCTGACGGTTCTCACTGTCATTGACTGTTTTCAATGTCACATCTTCTGCCATCATCTTCTGCAGTGCCTGAGATACTTTATCCTCATCACCTTTATTGTTGCAGATATATTTCATATATGTATATGGTTTGGAATATTCTGTCTTTCCATACATAACAGGCGTATTCTTCGTAGACAGTGTATCACCGGTCTTTGTATTCGCAAGCTTGGCAATTGCTCCGATATCTCCTGCAAATAATTCGCTGACTTCTGTCGGCTTGTTACCTACCATTGTATATATCTTTCCAAGTTTTGCCTCTGCATCAGAATCTCCGTTATATAATGTATCATCCCCTTTTAATACACCGGAGCATACTTTGATAAATGAATACTTTCCGATAAATGGGTCTACCATCGTCTTAAATACATATGCTGATTTCGCTTTTGAGAAATCATAATTACCTTCAAAAATCTCATTGGTCTTGCGGTTGATTCCTGCACAGCTTCTATTATCAGGACTTGGGAAAAATCTTACGATATCGGAAAGTAAGTTTGCAACTCCCTGTGCCTGAATATTAGATCCCATAGCAACCGGTACGATATCTCCGTCCATAACTTCGGTACGCATTGCAGAACGAATCTCTTCTACTGAGAACTCATCTCCATCAAAGTATCTTTCCATAAATGCTTCACTTGTCTCTGCAACTGCTTCCAGTAACTTATCACGATAAATCTCCAGATTTGGTTTACAATATTCCGGAATCTCACATTCTTCTCTCTGTCCGACACCTGTGTAACGTCTTGCCGCATTCTTGATAACGTTCACATATCCTACCAGTTTTTCATTCTCACGGATCGGCTGGAAATGAGGTGCGATCACCTTTCCATAACGATCTGTAAGGTCCTGTACCACCTGACGGAAACTTGCGTCGTCTACATCCATCTCCGTTACATATATCATTCTTGGAAGTTTGTACTTGTCACAAAGTTCCCATGCTTTCTCTGTACCGACTTCAACTCCTGCTTTACCGGATACAACAATAACAGCTGCATCAGCGGCACTTACAGCTTCTTCGACTTCTCCGACAAAGTCGAAATATCCCGGTGTATCCAGAATATTGATCTTGGCTTTCTCCCATTCAATCGGGATTAAGCTTGTACTGATTGAAAATTCACGTTTCTGCTCTTCTTTATCAAAATCACTGATCGTGTTACCATCCGTAATCTTTCCCATACGGTTTGTCGCTCCTGACACATATGCCATGGCCTCTGCAAGACTGGTCTTTCCGCTTCCACCGTGTCCTAAGAGAACCACGTTCCTGATTTCGTCCGTTCTGTAAACTTTCATATAGCTGCCTCCTTATTTTGGTAAAATCTCATGTAGATATTGTACTAAACTTTCTGTTTTTTTACAACACTTTTATACACTTTAACCATATTATTTTTGTATTTATTTTCAAATAAATGTGAATTTTCACTTATTTCAGAATTTTCTTTGCAATTTTATACTGCAGATTGTCTATTTTCTCGTTTTACCCCATTCACTTTTTCACTTTAAAGTATTATAGTATTGACAAATCCTCTTACAACACGTTACAATATGAACTGAGTTTCTAGATCAAAGCACAAGGAGGAAACATCATGAAACACAAAATTGGTTTTATCGGGCTCGGACTGATCGGTGGTTCTATTGCAAAGGCCATCCGCCAGTATTATCCCGATTATGAGATTGTGGCTTTCGACAAAAACAAAGAATCCCTTGCACTTGCAACCCAGGAATCTATGATCGATGTTGCCGCAACTACCATTGACAATAATTTTCAAAATTGTAACTATATATTCTTATGCGCACCGGTCGCATATAATACCGCCTATCTGAAACAGCTGACGGAATATCTGAATGATGACTGCATCCTCACAGATGTCGGAAGTGTAAAGACGAACATCCACGAAGAAGTGCAGAATCTCGGTATTGGGAAGTATTTCATCGGGGGACATCCGATGGCCGGATCCGAGAAAAGCGGTTACAGTAATTCCAAAGCTATGCTGATTGAAAATGCATACTATATTCTTACTCCGACTCCTCAGGTAGCTGAAGAAAAAGTACAAACTTATGAAAAATTCGTGGAAAGCCTGAAGGCCCTTCCGGTTATTCTGGACTACCAGCTTCATGACCAGATTACAGGAACCATCAGCCATCTCCCACATATCATTGCTTCTTCACTCGTTAATTTTGTCAAAACACACGATACACATGATGAGATGATGAAAAATCTTGCTGCTGGAGGATTTAAAGATATCACACGTATTGCCTCTTCTTCTCCGATCATGTGGCAGAATATCTGCCTGAAGAACAAGGACAATATTGTAGATATATTAGATCAGTATATAGACTCTCTGGAAGATTTCAAAGAAGCTATCGAACGTGAAGATGATCTGGATCTTTATAACCGGTTTGAATCCTCCAGAAATTATCGTAATTCCATGCCATCTTCTTCGGCCGGACCGATCAAGAAAGCATTTGCCGTATACTGTGACATCATTGATGAAGCCGGTGGGATTGCTGCTATCGCAACCATTCTTGCTTCCAATAATATCAGTATCAAAAACATTGGAATCGTACACAACAGAGAATTTGAAGAAGGGGTTCTGCGTATTGAATTCTACGACGAAGATTCCAGCAAACGCGCCGTAGGATTACTGCAGAAATTCAGGTATATCGTTTATGAGCGTTAGAACAATTGCACCCACAAGGGGATTAAAAGGAGAAGTAACCATACCGGGAGACAAATCCATCTCACATCGTTCCATTATGTTAGGTTCCATTGCGCTTGGAACCACAGAGATCACTCATTTTCTGGAAGGAGCCGACTGTCTTTCCACGATTGACTGTTTCCGTAAAATGGGTGTTGAGATCGAAAGAAAACCATCCAGTATCCTGGTACACGGGAAAGGTCTGCGCGGCCTGACCGCCCCGGCTTCTACTTTAAATGTAGGAAACAGCGGAACTACAACCCGCCTGATCTCCGGAATTTTGTCCGGGCAAAATTTTGCGACTACATTATCCGGCGATGATTCTTTGAACTCCAGACCAATGAAGCGCATTATGACACCACTTAACACCATGGGAGCACATATCAGAAGTCTCAACGACAACGGATGCGCCCCGCTTCACATAAGACCTGGTGCTCTGCATGGTATTCATTACCAGTCACCGGTTGCCTCTGCCCAGGTAAAATCGGCAGTTCTGTTAGCCGGACTTTATGCAGACAGTCCTACTTCTGTTACAGAACCTGCTCTTTCCCGTAATCATACGGAACTTATGCTTCAGGGATTCGGCGCATACGTTGCCACAGATCTTCATACAGACGGAACTGCCACTGCACATGTAGAACCATGCAAAGAACTTTACGGACAACAGATCTGTGTTCCTGGCGATATCTCTTCTGCTGCTTACTTTATTGCGGCCGCACTGTTAGTTCCTGGTTCCGAGCTTCTTGTTAAAAATGTAGGAACCAACTTCACACGTGCCGGTTTCTTAAAAGTCTGCAAAGCCATGGGAGCCGATATCGAAACCGTCAGCCAGACAATCGAGGGCGGCGAAAGCCGTGCTGATCTTCTTGTCCGCTACAGCCACTTAAAAGGAACTGTAATCGAGGGTGATATCATCCCGACTCTGATCGACGAGATTCCGATGATCGCAATTATGGCAGCCTTTGCAGATGGTCAGACAGTCATCAGAGATGCAGCTGAGTTAAAGGTAAAAGAAACGAACCGAATCGATACTGTCACTGCAGGATTAAAAGCGATGGGAGCTGTTATTACACCAACCGATGACGGCATGATCATTGAAGGTACCGGACATTTAAATGGTGCTTCTATTCAAAGCTACCTTGATCACCGGATCGCAATGGCATTCTCGGTTGCGGGACTTGCATCTGACGGTGAAACGCAGATAGTGGATAGTCAGTGCGTGGATGTGTCTTATCCGGAGTTTTATGCGACGTTGAATTCGGTTTCTATTTAATTAATTCATCATCGTGACCTCTCAGTCCATGAGAAAGACTTGGTGTTATGTTTGTTGCTGAATGTCACGATGTAGATGTTCTAAGGCAGTCCGCCTTCCCTAAGAACAAAAGGGCCTCCGCTCAAAACTCGGCATTCGCCTCAAACACTTCGCTCCGTCCCTTTAACGGGAAGGCAAACTACCTAAGAACATCTACACATCGCGCCAAAATACGCATCAAACATAACACCAAGTCTTTCTCATGTCGTGATAGGCCAATGATAATGAATTCAATAGAGGGCTGTAACCTTTGTGTGTAACTGGAAAGTTATAGTGAATGCCTTAATTTTCCAACTTTTCCGATAGATACACTTCCGGCATCACAACGGTTACAATTCCCGGTATTTAATTATTCAGGACCGGGGGAAGCCGCCATGATGATTAAATAGAAACCAACATCCTTCTCTCCTCCGCAATCCGAAGCAGTTCCCCCATCTTTTGGTTCATACTTCCAACTTTCACTCCCGCATTGATTACCTTTCCACATTTTTCCATGATCTTTAATGCCTTCTGGTAAGTCTCATCGGATATCGGTTCATATGGCTCTTCGCTGATGATCCCGGATGCCAGCAGCCGTGCCAGCTGATAGTCGCTCTCGCCCGGATAGAGGATTCCGGCGGCAAATGGAATCCCGGCTTTCTGAAGTTTTCTGTAGACCGGGATTCCTGTTTTACCGGAAGATAATACCAGAACTTCCGGTTCTCCTTCCGGCTTTGGAAGTTCCACACTTCCGAATATCGGATCGTAATAACCATTGTCGATTTCATAAAGATCACGAATTGTTGCTTCCGTGAATATTTCTTCCGGATCACCAAATTCGGCAATCCGGTCGCCTTTGACACAGATAACCTGATCCGATATTTTTTGCGCCAGATCAATCTCATGCAGAGACATAATTACAGTAATTCCGTTCTCTTTTGCCATCTTTCTTAAGATTGCCAGCAGTTCCAGTTTATGACGGATATCCAGATAAGAGGTCGGCTCATCCAGGATCATCACTTCCGGTTCCTGACAGATAGCCCGGGCAAGCAGCACCCGCTGCCTCTGTCCGTCACTGATTTCCTGAAAATTACGGATTCCAAGTTCCTGTGCATGTACCGCCTCTAATGCCTCATCCACCTTTCTCTCATCTTCCCTTGACAAGATTCCAAGTCTTCCGGTATAAGGATAACGCCCGGTCGCTACAATATCATGACAGGTCATCAATTCTGGTTTCATCCTCTCGGTCAGCATCACGGCCGCCTTAACTGCCATCTCTTTATAAGAAAGTTTACGGATTTCCTCGCTATCTATGTATACTTCCCCGCCAATCAGCTTTAACTGTCTGGTGATGCTTTTTAATATTGTAGATTTTCCCGCTCCATTGGGACCGATCAGTGTCACGATCTCGCCTTTTTTTATTTTCAGATTAATATCGCTTATCAGCGCATTCCCCTGATATCCCACTGCGAGATCTTTCATTTTTATATAATACTCTGTCATCTTCTACCTGCCTTTCTGCCCACGCACCATCATGAAGATTACAACAGGCGCTCCGAATATCGAAGTCACCGTACTGATATTCAATTCCATTGGTGCAAATGCCATTCTCGCGATCAGATCACAGATCATACAGAATACCGCTCCACCAACAAATGTTCCTGGTATCACTACCAAAGGTTTCGATGTACGAAGTGCATGTTTTACCAGATATGGAACCGCTATTCCGACAAATGAGATCGGACCTGCAAATGCAGTTACGCTTGCCGAAAGAATACTGGACAAGAGAATCAGTGCCACCCTGAAAAAGCGGATATTCACTCCCATGCTCTGCGCATAAGCTTCTCCCAGCTGATAAGCACCGATTGGCTTAGACAGGAAAAATGTAAGTACAGTCGTCACACCGATCACGATCACCGCTACCTGTACATTACTCCAGTTCATTCCGGAAAAGCTCCCCTGTGACCATCCATGAAGATTGACAATATCAGAATCCTCTGCAAATGTAACGACAAAATCTGTGATTGCCGAACAAATGTAGCCAATCATGATTCCACCTACCAGAAGTGTGGCCATATGCTTCATTTTCCTGGATAGCAGTAAAATAAAACCGGTGGAGATCAATGCTCCGATAAATGCCGCAACAATCAGTGTATAAGAAGACACAAATGCATAGCGTTCCAAAAAGAATATCATTGCCAGTGCCACCATCATCTTCGCTCCGGACGAAATTCCAAGGACAAACGGTCCCGCGATCGGATTGGAAAAGAAAGTCTGAAGTAAGAATCCAGATAATGACAACGCTCCCCCAAGGATTGCTGCCATCAGAACCCGTGGCAGACGTATCTTCCATATAATATTTGCTTCCGTTCCGCCCTCTCCCCGTCTTGCCAGTATTTTCAGGATCTCTGGCAAGGAGATATGTACATTTCCTGTATTGATATTCAAAACCGTAACAATCAAAAATGCTGCCGTCAATACAGAAAATACCAGAATATATCTGGAACGCCGTTTAAAAATTTCCCTTTGATAAACAGATCCGGCCGTATCCTGCCGATCCGTTTTCTGATTATAAGTGTCTGCCACGTTATATTTCTCCTTTGATGAAAAATCAGGTGAACATTTCCTTTTGCCCACCTGATTCTTATTATACTGTATTATTTTACCCTGTACAAGAATGTCATATCCTTCTCATCTCCATCTGTCAGCATCAGATGAATATCCGTGATCAGATTACCGACTATATCCGTTGCCTGATACAGTGATTTGCCGGTGCACCATACATTACCGTTCTTCACAGCTTTAAAATCCTTAAACAGTTCATTCTTTGCCGTCAGCTCTGCAATACTGTTTATCGGACTGTCAATTGTTGCATTGTAGATCAGATAGTCTGCTTCTTCCGCCTTTGAATAGAATTCTTCCATTGATAATTCTACCGAAGCACTCTTGCTTTCTGTATTCTTAAGATCTGAAAAAATGTATTTTCCTCCGGCAATATCAATCATCTTCGGAATATAATCTTTACTGCTTCTTACGACCACTGTTCCATCTGCATTAACAAAGAAATAAGCAACCGTCTTTCCCGTATTCTTAAAATCTTTCAGGTTTTCGATCACCTTCGTCTGTTTCCCGAAAAATGTATCTGCCACATCCTCTTTATTCAACATTGCCGCATAAGCCTTTATCCATTCTGTTCTGCCAAGCGGATGACTTTCATAGCTGGACCGGTCGATAAATACCGGAATATCCAGATCTTCGATCATTTCCTGTACTTTTGGCGTATGCAGGATCATCGTTGATTCAATTGCAAGATCACAATCCTCATCTACCAGCATCTCATAATCCGGCTCACTGTATTTTCCGGCGAACAATATCCGGCCTTCCTCCATAGCTTTTTTCGCATTATCAATATACCAGTCTGAAGCCTGTGCGCCTGACATCCGGATACTGTCCAGGCCATCCATCGAATCGAACAGTGCCATTGCCGATGTTGCCGCAAGATAAATGTGATCCAGCGGCTGTTTTAATACCACAATATCTTTATCCAGATCTGCCGGTTTCTTCTTCCCTTCCGGAACAATCAGATACTGTCTGTCATCATGCACATCCAGTAATTTATATCCACCTTTATAATAGTAAACATCAAAACCTGTGGCATATTTTAACTGCATCGTCTTCTGATACTTCAGTCCGTCTATCTTCGGAGCTTTCTTTTCTTCTGCCCCGTTTTCTTCTGTCTGCTGTGTTCCGTCTCCTTTGGACACACCCGATTTGCCTGAACTACTGCATCCAGTCAGTGCTCCTGTTACCAGAAGCACTGTACTTGCAAATACACACAACAAGCGATATGTTCTCTTTTTCATTCTTTTCTCCACTTTTTTTCTGATTACATGATATTTTGTCTGCATTCCGATCATTTTATGCGATCCGCATTCTGGTCATCTTATATAACCCTTATTCTGCACTCTGATCTTCACATCCGAGGATTACCTGATAGACTTTTTCCCATTCTTTCTTTGCATCTTTTCCCTTTTCATCTTTTGAACGGTCAACGATCACAGGCATCTCAAGAAGCGTCATCTTCTCGGTCATCTTCTGATAAGCTTTCATTTTCTTTCTGGCAGCTTTCTTACTACTTCCTTTTTTCGGCAGGATACCGGAAGAAAGGAGTGCCAGATCACATTTATTTTTTACCAGTTTCTTATAATTTAATTTGCCGGATTTACCTGTGTAAATGATTTCTTTCTTTTCCATCTTTTCTTTGATAGTCTCATTCTTACACTTCTTTTTCTTTACACCAACTGCCGTCACTTTATCAGTCTGTCCCAGTTTGGCTATCTTGGAAATGATCTTATTGGTTCCTGCATAGATATGATCTGCCGGCTGTCTCACCACGATAACTTCCTTATCAAGTCCTGCAGGAATCTCTGCATTTTCCGGAACGATCAGATATTTTACAACTTTGTTCAGATACAGTGCTGCCTGCTCCTGCTCTGCAGGATTCAGTCCGCTTGTATCCGAAGACTGTTTCCATTTCTTACCGGCTGCTTTTCTTCCCGTCTTTTTGCTCATATCAATTTCCAGAAGTGTGATCCCCTGATCATAATGATAGATTTTGAAATATTTCGCATGCTCGGCTTTTGTCTCTGACTGATATTCCAGGCCGATGATCTCAGGTGCTACTTCATCCAGTTTCTTACTTGCAGCTGCCGTCTTACTGCTGTCACTGCCATTTACACCAATCACGGTAATTTCTTTTCCATTAGCTCTTGTTGATGCATTTGCTTTTGCTGCTTCCGCAATGTATACAAAAATCGTATACTTAATCTCATGTGCTGCAGACATGGCTGTTGTCATACCTACAATCGTATTATTCTTATTCAGTTCCACCGGAATTACAAAGGAAGTGGAGCTTCCTGTTTTGGAACTTGGATAATATACATTTCCATTGGCTTTCACATACTGGTAATGCGTACTGCTGAATGTGATCGTTGCATATGCCTGGCCACCGGTAACTGTTACCTTACTACAGCTGATTCTTACCTTTCCGGTTCCACCTGACCATGAGAAGCTGTCCGGTGTGTATACACCATCTTTTAAGCCTGTAGCACTGTTAACTCTGGCTGTTGATTTGTTCAGATCTGATTCGTATTTTGATTCTTTGTCCGGTTTTCCATTGTTTGTTGTATTATTTCCTGTATTTCCGTTATTGCTTCCTGTACTTCCTGAGTTATTTCCATTGGAAGTATTTCCCGGGTTGTTATTATTTCCGCCCGATGTCAGCGATCCATTGCTTCCGTTATTGCCATTCGAAGCATTTCCATGATTGCTGTCCGCAATCTTAGTCATGCCTTCTGAATGGAATGTCAGTGTTCTGGTATCCCATTTATTACTCTTCGTTGTATGAACGGCAATCGTCATTACCTCATCCAGTTTCTCTACCGGAATCTGAAATGTATACTGCTCTGCAAGAAGCGAATCCGGAAGGATCCAGTTCTTTTCATCATCCGATGCGTTATTTACATCGCCCAGATAGATTCTGTTATAACCCCGACCGCTTAATGTAACTGCCGCCGTCATCTGTCCATTCTTTACAGTCATAACACAATCCGTAACACGGAACATCTTTCCGCCGGCTTCAGCATTCACCTGATAGGTTCCGTCTGCTATGATACGTTTTGCAGAGGCAGATGAAAATATAAGTGTACGGTCATACCATTTATCTTTTTTAATGGAATGTGCCGCAACTGCAATTCCTTTATCCAGACTTTCTACCGGAACTTTGTATATATATTTTCCTGCCTCATCAGCCACATATGAAATGTAGTCTTTTGCTGCAGCTTCTGCCGCATCGGCTGCTGATCCCATATAAAGATAATCATATCCGGTTCCGCTTAATGTGATTACAGCATACATCTTACCTTTTTCAGATGTCAGGATACAATTCGTAACTTTGAACATCTTATTTCCAGTATCCACATCTACCTGATAATTTCCATCTGTCAGGGTTTTATTTTCTGTTTCCGATGCTGTTACCGTTACCTTGCATGTGGCTTTAAGCTCTGTTCCTTCCGCATTATTAATAGACACAGTCACCTCAGCAGTCCCTGCTTTCACTGCGGTCACCTCAGCCTGTGTTCCGGATTTTGCAACGGTTACAATCTTTGGATCAGAAGAAGTCCATGTCATATCCGGTGCTGTCTCAGATGCTGATAATGCCGGTGTGAACTGAGGTGTCAGTTTCTGAACTTCTCCCTCTTTCATGCTGAGTTCAGATCCCTCTTTGAAACTTAATTCCGTAATAACGGTCTGATCCGGTGTGGATGGTGTCGACGGGACTGTATCTTCCGGGATTGCAATATTGATCGTATATGCAATATTTTTTCCACTCATGGAACTGGTATGTGCCATAAAAGTCATTGAACTATTTAAATTAACAGGAATCTCAAATGCAACTCCGGCCTCGCCTTCTCTCGGTTTTGCATGATATATGTTCTGGGTTCCATTCACTTTCACCCATACTTTATCATACTTAGAACTGCTAAAATTTATCCAGGCTGTTGCTTTTCCATTCTTTACGATTACTTTTTGACACTCAATCTTCACCTTGCTTGAACCACCCGAAGTCAGTTTTGCCGAAAAATGATCCGCATCAACACTATATTCTCCGTCTTTCAAAGCACCTGCCATACCGCTGATATCAGTAATGTTCTCAAATATTTCATCTTCGCCGATTGGTTCCGTCTGTGGGGCGGTTCCGTCTTCCTGCGTATTCTGTACCTTTTCAACAGCTACCTGATTTTTCCCGGCTTCTTTTGTGACTTCCTGACTTGTATCTGTCGTCACACTGCTTTCTGTCTGTCCAGCTTCATCATTATCCTGTTTATTCTCACTCAATGTATCTTCTACAGCTGCATTCTGATCTTCCGCATACACTCCCGATACCGGTGCAACTGCCATAGACACAGCCATAAATAAGGCCAAAAATTGCTTGGAATTGTGTTTCATCTTTTACTCTCTCCCTACTACTTTTCTGTCACCAAAAATACCCTTCCACGAAATCATCCGTAAAAGGGTATAAAATGGCCTTGTGAATTTATTATAATTTTCCTCCATTTTTGTACAACCAATTACTCGTGGTCCGGATTTACTTCCATGTACGCTACAGGCAGGTCTCCTGACTCACAGATCCATACATCAGAAGCTTGTCTTCCCGTTATCCAGTGACTTTTTTCTTTTCTGATATTCCCTGCTCACAGTGACGAGTTCGTACAGGACTTGCACCTGTTTCCCTTTTCACCGGCTCTGATCAATCTTATCCAACCGGCACCTGCAGTTTTCATTCTATTCTTTTCACCTTGACTACGATACCACAAGTATCTGTAAAATGCAATTATTAACCCAGATTCTGCTTCTGTACCATATCTTCCGTACGATATTTTTCAAATGTAGAAAGTACCTCTTTCTCATCAGAACCATCTACTACAAAGATCAGCCTCTGATTCAATGTAACTGTCATCATTCCCATAACTGATTTTCCATCAATGATAAGTTTATGTACAGTATCTTCAATCAGAGTATCAGCCTCTACTTTCTGACACATTCTTGAAAATTCTACAAGCTGTTCCGGTGTTTCAAATTTTACATTCATTTTTACCATAATTAAGTCTCTCCTCTCAGGTGTATCCATTATTTTCGTTACAAACACATCTGTTCATAAAAAAATATAAATCAGTATACTACGTTTTTTTCTACAATGTAATATATTTTTTATTTCTTAACATTGTCTTTTCACATGGGATATAT